>NZ_JBSWXD010000001.1:0-148080 GCF_056160425.1 Micromonospora sp. ABR4_055 | reverse complement strand
CAACCGTGTCTCTCCCCCATCCCCCTTCGCCCCGTTGTCCCACCCCCCCCTCGATCGTTGTTCCCTGCCTGGTGGTGGTTAGCGGCCGGGACCTCCCCCCCACCTTGCCGGCTCCGCCCCCCTTCCCCCGCCGCCCTACCCTGCCCCACCCGGCATTCCGGCGCCTAGCATTCCGGCGGCCGAGCCCTGGTCGCCCCAGCAAGCCTGGCGGACCGACCCGGAGCGACCCGCGACGCCGGCTCCCGCCCCGCCACCCCCGGCCGTGCCGCCGGCCGCCGCAGGGTTCGGCGAACTACCGCAGCGTCAGCCGGAGCCGCAACAGCAGCCCGAGCCGTTCCGCCGACCGGAAGCGCAGCAGCAACCCGAGCCACCGGAACCACCGCGATTCGCTCCGGGTCCGCCGTCGGAGTCGCCGCGGCCCAGCGGTGCGCTACCTTTCTCGCCGTCCGGCCCGACGCCACTGCCGCCCCAGGAGACACGGGTGCCCGGTGCATCGCTGGCCGCCGCGCTCGGCGGTGCCCCGATGCCGCCCGATCCGCAGCGGGCCCCACACGTACCACCGCAGCAGGCCCCGCACCCGCCGCAGCAGGCCCCACACGTACCGCAACAACGTGGTCCGTACCCCGAGCCGGCACTTGCCGACGCCCACCCGGGCTTCCCCGGTTCCGGGCAACCTGGCGGCGAAGCCGGCAGCCCGGAGCCGGTCGGCGACCGGCCGGCGCCGACCGCCGGGCCGCCCGTACAGGCTGGTCCCGGAGCCGAGCAGCACCGCCCAGCGGTCGCGGCAACCGGCGGCACGAGCCGAGCGGTAACCGCCACCGCAGCCGTGCCCAGCACCAGCCGGGTCGCCCCGCCGACGGATCCGGCTGCGCTGCCCACCGGTCGGGCACCGGCCCAACCCCGCGTCTACGGCCGGCCGGTCAACAACGCCGAGCCAGCCGCCGAGCAGCACCCCGAACAGTTCGGCCAGCGTCCCCACCAGTCCGGCCAGAACGGCGTTCCGTTCGCACCACCCGGCTCGCCGGTCCCCATGCCGGAGCACAACCCCGGGCTGCCTCCGCTGACACCACGTCGCCCCGGACAGGTCGCGCCTCCGTTCGGTGCCCGGCCGACGCCGGACGGGGCACCGGACGGCGCCGGCCCCGACGCTGCTGCGCTCGCACTGCCGCACCTGAGCGCCGGGGCGCACATCCAGCCCAGCTCACCGCCGGAGTCGGCGCAGGGCTACCGACCAGCCGGTGCGCCGCCGTACGGAGACCTCGTCGACTCCGGCAACGCCGGGGCGGGTCACTGGAACCGCCCCGGCACAGGTGACCGGCAGCACCCGCCCGGCCCCGGCCAGCCAGGAGCTTCACCGGCTGCCGACGGCGCCCCGCCGGCCGGCCAGTGGGGGCCGCCCGATCCGGAGCAGAACCGGTTTGACGCGTTCCGGCCGGATGCAGCAGAACCGGCCGCCGACGAGGCCGAAGCGGAGCCGGCCCCCCAGGTCCGCAACGGACGGGTCCTCGTCGCGGTTTTCGTCGCCGCCGTGCTGCTGGTGGGAATCCCGATGTCGCTGGTCTGGCTCATCACCCGGCCAGGAGATCAGCCGTTCAACCCGGCCGTCGGCGACTGTGTGAAACAGTCGGGCAACACCGCCGCATCGGCCGACTGCGCTGAGCCGGGCGCGTATCAAATCATCGCCAAGGTCGACCAGCTCGACCAGTGCGACGACCCGACCGCCCCGCACATCGAGATCCCGGCGGACTCGGGCCGGGCCCAGGTCCTCTGCCTGCAGGCCGCAGCAACCGAACCGGACCCGGAGGGCAGCGCGGACGTTGGCGAGGAAGCCACCGAGTGACCGCGCCTCGCGTCCGGGCGCCCGAGCTCAACGGTCGACAGTGGCTGAACACCGATGGCCGTGACATCGGCCTACGGGAGCTGCGTGGACGTATCGTCCTGCTGGACTTCTGGACCTTCTGCTGCGTCAACTGTCTGCACGTACTGGACGAACTGCGGCCGCTGGAGGAGAGGTACGCCGACGTCCTGGTGGTGATCGGGATTCACTCGCCGAAGTTCGCCCACGAGCGGGATCCGGCGGCGGTGGCGGCCGCCGTGGAACGGTACGGGGTGAGCCACCCGGTGCTCGACGACCCGGAGCTGGACATGTGGCAGCAGTACGCCGCTCGGGCCTGGCCGACCCTGGTACTGGTCGACCCGGAGGGCTACGTCGTCGCCACCATGGCCGGCGAGGGACACGCCGATGGTCTGTCCAGGGAGATCGACCAGCTGATCCGGACGCACGAGGCGAAGGGCACGCTACGCCGAGGCGACGGCCCGTACCTGCCGCCGACGCCGGCCGACACCACCCTGCGCTTCCCCGGCAAGGCGGTGGCGCTCGACGACGGGGCCCTGCTGGTCTCCGACTCGGCCCGGCATCAGCTGGTCGAGCTCGAACCAGACGGCGAGACCGTCCGTCGTCGGATCGGCACCGGCGAGCGCGGCGGTGCCGACGGATCCGCCCGGTCCGCGACGTTCAGCGAACCGCAAGGTCTGCTCCGGCTACCGGCCGACGTCGCCGCCGTGGCCGGGTACGACATCGTGGTCGCGGACACCGTCAACCATCTGCTGCGTGGCCTGCGGTACGCCACCGGGGAGGTACGCACGGTCGCCGGCTCCGGCCGCCAGTGGCGCTCGACGGTGGACTACCACCCGCACGACGCCCGCGCCGTCGACCTCTCCTCGCCCTGGGACCTGGCCTGGTACGACGGCAAAGTGATCGTCGCCATGGCCGGCATCCACCAGCTCTGGTGGTTCGACCCGGCGACCCGCACCACCGGCATGTACGCCGGCACCACCGTGGAGTCGCTGCGCGACGGCCCGATCCCGGACGTCTGGCTGGCCCAGCCGTCCGGCCTCGCCACCAGTGTCGACGGCCACCAGCTGTGGATCGCCGACAGCGAGACCAGTGCGCTGCGCCGGCTCGCCGACGGCGAGCTGCGTACCGTCGTCGGGCAGGGCCTGTTCGACTTCGGCCAGGTCGACGGCGCGGCGGCCGACGCGCTGCTGCAACATCCGCTCGGCGTGTGCGCGCTCGCGGACGGTTCAGTGCTGGTGGCGGACACCTACAACGGCGCCGTCCGCCGCTACGACCCCGCCACCGACCGGGTGTCCACGGTGACCGACGGTCTGGCGGAGCCGAGTGACGTGCTGGTTACCACGGACGGCACCGTCTGGGTGGTGGAGTCGGCGGCACACCGGCTCACCCGGCTGGCACCGGGTGCCCTGTCGGCGGCCGGCGCCACGGTCGTCGGTGCCCGGCGCCGCGCCGAACGGCCACCGACGCTGATCGCACCGGGTGAACTGTCGCTCGAGGTGGTGTTCACTCCGGCGCCCGGTCAGAAGCTGGATGCCAGTTTCGGCCCGGCGACCCGGCTGGAGGTCTCGGCCGATCCACCGGAGCTGCTGCTCGACGGGGCAGGCAGCGACACCGGGCTGACCCGGCGGCTGGTCATCGACCCGGCGGTGGCCGCTGGCGTGCTGCAGGTGGTCGCCCAGGCGGCGACATGCGACGCCGACGCCGAGCACGCCGCCTGCCACCTGACCAGGCAGGACTGGGGAGTGCCGGTACGGATCGACCCGGCCGGTGCGGGTCGGTTGCCGCTGATCCTGCGCGGAGTCGACTCACACTGACCGTCGGTCAGACGAAGGCGGCGAGGCGTTGACCGTCCGCGAGCAGTGCGGCGCGAATCCGTCCGGCCAGCTCCACCGCGCCGGGCGTGTCACCGTGCAGGCAGATCGACTCGACCGGGCTGGTGACGGTGCTGCCGTCGGTGGCCGTGACGCTGTGCCGCCGGGTCAGGGACACCGCCTGCCCGACGACCTTGTCGG
Organism: Micromonospora sp. ABR4_055; assembly: GCF_056160425.1. NCBI lineage: Bacteria > Bacillati > Actinomycetota > Actinomycetes > Micromonosporales > Micromonosporaceae > Micromonospora > Micromonospora sp. ABR4_055. Next base: position 144,210 of record NZ_JBSWXD010000001.1, on the reverse strand, counting down.
GGTCGCCGAGCAACGCGCCCGGGTCCGATCGGGGCACCAGCCGACCGTCGGGCAGGTAGCCACGGTCGGCGAAACCCTCGCCGACCGCCCGCAGCCCGGCACCGGTGGCGAGCTGCCCGAGGACCGAGCCGGGCAGGCAGAGGACCGGCAGCGCGGGGTCGTAGTCGGCCACCGCGGCGACGACGGCGGCGGCCTGCGCCTCGTCCACGCAGGCCGTGTTGTACAGCGCGCCGTGCGGCTTGACGTAGCGGACCCGGGTCCCGGCCACCCGGCAGAAGCCGTCCAGCGCGGCGATCTGGTAGAGCACGTCGTCGCGCAACTCGTCAAAGCGGTAGTCGATCCGTCGCCGCCCGAAGCCGGCCAGGTCGCGGTAGCCGACCTGGGCTCCGACGGCGACGGCCCGTTCGGCGGCGGCCGCGCAGATCCGGCGCATCGTCACCGGGTCGCCGGCGTGGAAACCGCAGGCGACGTTCGCGGAGGTCACCACGTCCAGCAACACCTCGTCGTCGCCGAGTCGCCAGATACCGAAGCCCTCACCGAGGTCCGCGTTGAGATCCATGGAACCGCACAGTAGTACCGGGCCGTGCCTGGGCCAGCGGGGTGACGTCGTCGACGACACCGACCACCGGGTATCCGCCGGTGGTCGGATGGTCGGCGAGGAAGACCAGTGGCTGGCCGTCGGCGGGGACCTGGACCGCGCCGAGCACCAGCCCTTCGCTGGGGAGTTCGTCGCGGACGGACCGGGTGAGCGGCGCGCCGGTCAGTCGGACACCGATCCGGTTGCTCAACGGGCTGACCTCGTACCCGGTGGTGAGCAGCCGCTGGACCGCCTCGTCGGTGAACCAGTCCGCCCGTGGCCCGAGCCGGACGGCGAGCCGGACCGGAACGACCGGCGCGGACCAGGGCACCGCGTCGGCCGCAGCCCGGCCCAGCGCCGCTGGCGGCGGTGCGGTGCCGACCGGCAGCACATCGCCGTCGCGTACGGTCGGCGGTCCGATGCCGGCGAGCGTGTCGGTGGACCGGCTACCGAGCACCGCCGGTACGGCGATCCCGCCGGCGACCGCGAGATAGCTGCGGACGCCGTACCGGGTCGGGCCGATCTCGACCACGGCGTCCGGTGGTACCGGCGTCGAGGTGAGGAAGCCACCGGACCGGCCGGCGATCCGGACCGTTGCCGGCGCCCCGGCGAGCGCGACCCAGCCGCCGGTGCGCAACCGCAGCGTGCAGCCGGTCAGGGTGATCTCCAGACCGGCGGCGTCGGGCGGGTTGCCGACCAGCCGGTTGGCCAGCGCCAACGCCGGCTGGTCGAGCGCACCGGCCCGAGGTACGCCCAGGTGCGCCCAGCCGTACCGGCCGCGGTCCTGCACGGTGGTGAGCGCGCCGGCCCGGATCACCTCGATCATCGGTCCGCCCCGTTTCCGGCCGGAGCCTGCGGCGCGACCGGCCCGGGTGCGGTGGTCGGCCCGGTGGCGGTCAGCCGGACCCGGGTGCCGGGGGTCAACGTCGCGGGCGGCTCCCGCCCCAGGTCGAACAGCACCAGGTCGGTACGCCCGACCAACTGCCAGCCGCCGGGCGACGCAGTCGGGTAGATGCCGGCATATTCACCGGCCAGGGCAACCGAGCCGGCCGGGACGGCGGGGCGTGGCGTGGCTCGGCGGGACACGCGCCATCGCCTGGGCAGGCCGGTCAGGTATCCGAAGCCGGGCGCGAAGCCGCAGAACGCCACGGTGAACTCGATCCGGGTCAGCTGGTCCACGACGTCGGCGACGGCGACCCCCCACTGCCCGGCGACGTCGGTCAGGTCGGGACCGTCGAACCGGACCGGTACTGTGATCCGCCATCCGGTGTCGTCGACGGCCTCGGCCGCCGCCGGTTGCCAGCCGGCCAGTTGGCTGGCGGTCAGCGCGGGGTCCGGCAGGCCGTCGAGCAGGATGGTCCGGGCTCCGGGGACGATCTCGGCCACCCGCAGGTCGCCGAGTTCACGGCGCCGGCTCAGCTCGGCGCGCCAAGCGTCGACCGGGCCGGGTTCGCTGTCCCCGGGTTGCACGGTGCCAGCCGATGCCGCCCATTCGAGCAGTAGCGCGTGCCGGCCGACCGGAAGTATCCGCATGGGTTCATTGTCGGCCGCCGGACGTCAGCTGGGCAGGAGGCGGACGTGAGGCGACTCACTACCAGCGGGTAACCTACGGTGCCGTAACCTTATCTGGTGACCACCGAAGCGCCCCTTCGCCTCAAGCCGGTCGACATCGGCAAACCCCGGATGCGCGGCTGGCTGCACACGTACGCATTCTTCGTGGCCCTGGTCAGCGGCATCGTGCTCTGTGCACTGGCCGCCACCCGACCCGGCTGGACCGCGCTGGTCAGCTGCGTCGTCTACAGCCTGACGGTGTGCGGACTGTTCGGCACCAGCGCGCTCTACCACCGCCGGGTCTGGTCGGAACGGGCGTACCAGATCATGCGCCGCCTGGACCATTCGATGATCTTCGTCTTCATCGCCGGCACCTACACACCGTTCTGCCTGCTCCTGCTGCCCGGACGCAGTGCCGCCACCCTACTGACCGTGGTGTGGGTCGGTGCGCTGGCCGGGGTGGCGATGAAGCTGATCTGGCCGCATCTGCCGCGCTGGGCCGGAGCCCCGCTCTACATCGCCCTCGGCTGGGTCGCGGTGGTGGTACTACCCGACATCCTGCAGCACGGCGGGGTCACCGCACTGGTCCTGCTGATCGTCGGCGGCGCGGTATACAGCGTCGGGGCGATCTTCTATGCGCTGCGCCGCCCCAACCCGTGGCCCACCGTCTTCGGCCACCACGAGTTCTTCCATGCCTGCACCCTCGTCGCCGCGCTGTGCCATCACATCGCGATCTACTTCGCGCTCTACGCCTGACCCGCCACCACCCCGCCGGGGACCCGGCTCGGGGCCGTCGGAGATCCTGTTCCGTCGGGGGGTGGCGGTCTGCTCGATGTCCGGATCACCGCCGCACCGGGCCACCCGGGCGACGCACCTCCCGGTACTGCTCCTCCACGACCCGGTCCGACTCGACCGGGGCAGCCGGCGCCGGCTCGTCCTGCGCGGTCGGGGACACCACCGTACGGCGGCGGCTCTGCCAGAACCACAACGTCAGGGCCAGCCCGAACACGCCGGCCACCATCAACACCCAGCCGACCGTGGTCAGGTCGAGAAAGCCCAGTTCGGCCTCGACCGCGAAGGCCAGGATGGCGCCCAGGGCGATGAGGAAGATGCTTCCGCCGATGCCCACTTCGTACCTCCTTGGCTATTGCCGGCACCGTCGTGCCGGCCGGATGCCGCTTGTGAGGTAGCGGCGGGCACGGATGTACCCAGGCGCTTGCGAACTCAATCAGGCAAGCTGCACTGATGACCCGACGCAGCATCGTGCTGCTCCGGCACGCGAAGGCGGAGCAGCCCGAACAGATGGCAGACGAGCAACGCGGGCTCACCCCGCGCGGACACTCGGACGCGGCACACGCCGGGCAGTGGCTGGCTGAACACCAGCTCTGGCCCCAGCTGGTGCTCTGCTCGCCGGCCCGGCGCACCAGGCAGACCTGGCAGGAGGTGGCGGCGGCGGGTCCACCGGCACCCGCCCGGTTCGAACCCCGGTTGTACGGCGGGACCGCGGTCGACCTGCTCGACCTGGTGCGGCAGTTGGACGACTCGGTGTCCCGGGTGTTGATCGTCGGGCACAACCCGACGGTCTCCTACGCCTCGGCGCTGCTCGACCCGATCGGTGCCAGCGACAGCGGACTGCGGACCTGTGGGATCGCCGCTCACGAGTTCACCGGCGAGTGGACGGCGTGCGGACCGCAGGCGGCACCTGCGACCCGCACGTACACCGCCCGGGCAGCTGGAACCAGCTGACCGCGCAGCCCAATCAGTTTGGCGGCGCGGTCAGCTTTGGCGACGTGGTCAGGTTGGCGACGTGGTCAGTTGGGCGGCTGCGGCGGTTCCGCCGGCGGCGGCACCATCTGCGCCGGATGGGCCAGCTTGTTCTCCTCGACGATGACCGTCCGGGCCCGGCGGCGGCGATCGTTCCAGAACCAGAGCACGGTGAGCAGGATCGCCAACCCGGCCAGGATCAGCACCCAGCCCACGGCCCGCACGTCCAGCCACCAGACGTCGGCCCGGACGGCGTACGCCAGGATGGCGCCAATTGCGATGAGGAAGATTCCACTGCCGATACCCATGCGTGCACTCCTTGTGCGGTGGCTACAAGTTGTGCGGTCGCCTGCTGATCTACCCGCCGGGGAGGGCTCGAAACGGCGGCGGCGGAACCTCTGGTTGTCTCCTCAGAACGCGTCCTCGGGTAGGTCCATCAGGTCGAGTCCGGTTCCGGCGATGATCCGACGGTCGGCACCGATCCGGGGCAGCACCTCGCTGGCGAAGAACCGGGCGGCAGCAACCTTGCCCTGGTAGAAGCTCTGGTCGGCGTCGGATACCCCGTCACCGCCCAACGCGGTCAGGGCGACTTCGGCCTGCCGCTGCAGCAACCAGGCGATCACCACGTCGCCGAGCGCCAGCAGCAGTCGCCGGCTGCTCAGACCGACCTTGTACAGCGAGCGCGGCTCGCCGCTCTGCACCTCGCCGAGCCAGCCGGTCATCACGCCGAGGATGTTCTGCACCTCGCCGAGCGCCCGGCCGAGCGCGGCGCGCTCCTCCTTGAGCTGGCCGTTGCCACCTTCGGCGGCGATGAAGGCCTGGATCTCGCCGGCGATCGCCATCAACGACTGGCCGTTGTCCCGTACGATCTTGCGGAAGAACAGGTCGAGGCTCTGGATCGCGGTGGTTCCCTCGTACAGGGTGTCGATCTTGGAATCCCGGACGTACTGCTCCAGTGGGTAGTCCTGCAGGAAGCCGGAGCCGCCGAAGGTCTGCAGCGACTCGTGGCCGAGCAGTTCGTACGCCCGTTCCGAGCCACACCCCTTGACCAGGGGAAGCAGCAGGTCGTTGACCCGCTTGGCGAGCTGCACGGTCTCCTCGTCGCCGGCCGCCCGGGCTACGTTGATCTTGTCCTGCCAGCTGGCCGTGTAGCAGACCAGCGCGCGCAGGCCCTCGGCGTACGACTTCTGCAGCATCAGCGACCGACGGACGTCGGGGTGGTGGGTGATGGTCACCCGCGGTGCCGACTTGTCGGTCATCTGCAGCAGATCGGCGCCCTGGACCCGGTTCTTGGCGTACTCGAGGGCGTTGAGGTAGCCGGTGGAGAGGGTGGCGATCGCCTTCGTGCCGACCAGCATCCGGGCGTACTCGATGATCAGGAACATCTGCCGGATTCCGTCGTGCACGTCGCCGAGCAGCCAGCCCTTCGCCGGCACCCCGTGCTCACCGAAGGTGAGCTCGCAGGTGGTGGAGACCTTCAGCCCCATCTTGTGCTCGACGTTCGTGGCGAAGACGCCGTTGCGCTCGCCCAGCTCACCGGTTGCCCCGTCGAAGTGGTACTTGGGCACGACGAACAGCGACAGCCCTTTGGTACCCGGACCCCCGGCGCCCTCGACACCGACCGGACGGGCCAGCACGTAGTGGATGATGTTCTCGCTGAGGTCGTGCTCGCCGCTGGTGATGAAGCGCTTGACGCCTTCGATGTGGTACGAACCGTCCGGCTGCGGAATCGCCCGGGTGCGCCCGGCACCCACGTCGGAGCCGGCGTCCGGCTCGGTCAGCACCATCGTCGACGCCCACTGCCGCTCGACGAAGAGCTTGGCCCACTCCTTCTGCTCCGGCGTGCCCTCGACGTAGAGGGTGTGCGCGAAGGACGGCCCGGAGGCGTACATCCAGACCGGCGCGTTGGAACCGAGCACCAGGTCGGCCAGCGACCACCACAACGCCCGTGGCGCGTTGGTGCCGCCGAGCTCTTCCGGCAGGTCCAGCCGCCAGAACTCGGCCGACATGAAGGCCTCGAACGAACGTCGGAACTCGGGCGGCAGGGTCACCGAGTGGCTGGCCGGATCGAAGACCGGCGGATTGCGGTCGCCCGGCACGAAGCTGGGCGCAAGCTCCTCACGGGCCAACCGCTCGACCTCGCTGAGGATGCTCCGGGCGGTGTCGACGTCCAGGTCGGCGTAGGGCGCCTGGCCGAAGGTGCGGTCGGCGCCGAAAACCTCGAACAGGTTGAACTCGAGGTCCCGAAGGTTGCTCTTGTAGTGGGTCATCGCGTGGCGGCCCCGCTTCCAAACAGCTGTTACTGGTCAGTAACCATCACTGTATTACTCCCGGGTAGCCAACGACAAGCACGTTGTCTGGCAAACCGAGGACAGCAACGGGGCAGCCCACGGCCCACCAGCCGTCACTTGTCCGGAATACGGTCGTTTTGCCCGGTGCAAGAGGCAGAAATTGGGCAAAACCCAAGAAGCGCCGCAGTTGCCATCAGGAGGCACAGATGTCCGTCACCCGCCTGCTAAACGCACTGGTTGAACCGATCGCCAACCGCCGCTACGTCGGCCGGCACCGGGCCCTCGGCGGCACCAGTTTCCTGTTCGCGATCGCCCAGCCGGCCTGACCTCTCCCAGGTCTCGGCACACCAGCTGTCATCGGGTGCTCCGTCCCGCCGGGGCGGCACGGCCACTCAGCCGCCGGGCGCGCCGACCTCCCAGCTCGGTACGGACGGGGCCGGCACCGCCCCGGAACCCGAGTACTCCATCAGGACCAGGGCGATGTCGTCGTCGAGCCGCCCGTACACCCACTCGACCAACGCCGTCTCCAGTGATGCCAGGCCGTCGCCAACGGTGCCGTGACCCAGCAGCCGCCAGGCCCGGTCCGCGGTGGGGAAGAAGGCACCGTCCCGACGTGCCTCGCCCAGCCCGTCGGTGAACAGCAGTAACCGGTCACCCGGCTCGAGACGTTCGACCCGGGGACGTACCACCGGCATGAACCCGAGCGGCGGCGCCGGAGCCGGCGGTTCCAGCGGGATCACCTCGCCTCGGCGCAGCAGCAACGGAGCCGGATGTCCGCAGTTGACGATGGTCAGCGTTCCGCCGCGCTCCTCGACCAGGGCGGCGGTGACGAAATCCTCGTCGCCCACGCTGCGCGCCACCGCCCGGTCCAGGTCCGCCACGATGGCCCGCAGGTCAGCCCGCTCATAGGCGACGTGCCGGTACGAACCCAGGACAATGCTGGCCAGTCGGACCGCGTCCAGGCCTTTGCCCCGTACGTCCCCAATGATCATGCGTACGCCGTATGGCGTGTCGAGCGCCTCGTACAGGTCACCGCCGATGTCCGCAGCGGCGGTGGCGGAGATGTAGCGTCCCGCCACGGCGAGCGTGCCGACCTGCGGTCCGAGCGGACGCAGCACCGCCTGCTGGGCCACCGACGCCAGCCGCGAAAGCTCAGCGATCTGCTGTGCCTGCCGTTCCCGGATGACCGCGACCGCCGCCGCCAGCCCGGTGGCCAACGCGACACCGACCACGTTCACCGCGGTCGCCAGCGAGAGCATCTGACCGGTCAGCGCGAAGATGCCACCGACCAGGGTGGCCAGCACCCCGGTGGAGAGCACCACCCGCCACGTCGCGAAGGCCGCCGCGAGGAACGGGGCAGCGGCGACCAGACCGACGTAGTTGACGCCGGACCCGTCGGCGATCTCCACCACGGAGACGAGCGCGAGCAGCACGAGGGCCGCGCCGAGGCCGACGCGGGAACCAGCGCTGAGTGGGCGGCGGCCGCCCATCGGGATGATGTGCATGGGTACGCGAAACAGCATGACTCATCAGTGGCGGTGGCCCAACGGAGTTGGCCTGTCGTCTGATCCGGAAATGGCCACCCGGAGTATTGGACAACCTTGGCACCCTGGCTATCCCCCGGGTGGGCGGCGAGCGGTTGCTCAACCTGTGGGCAAACCTGAAAATGGCACATCACGCCGCTGACCAGTGGCTCGACACTGAGTGACAACTCAGCCTTGCGGTCAGTCGCCGAGAATCTCGCAGCGCACCTGCAGGTGACCCAGGTCAAGAGTCGCAATCTTCGCGAAAGCGGCACGGGCCAGGTCGAGGCACCGGTCTGTGGGTTGGCCACCCGCACCTCGGTGCCGAACGGCAGGGTACGGTGCGCGGCGGTCATCCCCGAAGGGTCGAACGCCTCACCGTTCGCGGTGACCTGTCCGCTGGCGTAGTACGACGCACCGCAGGTGCCGCTCTCCACCACCTGGCCACCGGTCTGGTCCCCGTTCTGAGTCGGGGCCGGTTCCGGCGTCGGGGCGGCTCGGTCGGCCCCACGTGCCGCCCGGGTCGACGCGGTCGAGCGGTCCGGGCCCGGCGAGCCGGACGCCGTGGACGGGGTGGTCGTGGACGCCGCAGCCGTGGACGGCACGGCCGTGAACGCCGCAGGCGGTGTCGTCGACGTACCGGCGGTCAGTTCGAACGCCATGGCCGTTCCGCCCGCGAGTACACCGACCAGCAGGATCACCGCCAGCCATGCCGCCAGCCGCAGGCAGGCCGTGCCGTTCAAGTGTGCCCGGCAGATCTACCAGCGAGGACTCCCGGCATACTCGACCGGTGACCGACGCCGCAGGCGCTCACCCACACCGGTCCCGCCCAACCGCGACCGGCGACGTGCCGCAGCCGCCTGCACTCCGGCGGCTGCTGATCGACACCTTCGTCTGGCACGACCCCGGCCCGACCAGCAGCCATCTGGTGAGCGACCTGTCCGGGTGGTGGCGACACCCCCGAATCCTCGCCGGGATCGGCCCGGCCCTCGCCGAGCTGTCCAGCGCCGGCCTGGCCGACGCGGACCGGCCGAGCACAGTGATGACCCCGCAGGTCACCGGGCTGCTTGTCGGCCCGCTGGTGGCGACAGCGCTCGGCGTCGGCGTCGTACCCGCGTACAAGGAGGATCCGCAGCGGACAATCGCAGACGCGACCACCTGGACCACGACGGCGCCCGACTACCGGGGCCGCACGCTGCGGCTCGGTGTCCGTGACCGGCACCTCGGCCCAGGCGACCGGGTCCTGCTGGTCGACGACTGGGTCACCAGCGGCGCGCAGCTGCGGGCCATGGCGCAGCTCGCCGCAGCTCGCGGGGCGGTCGTCGTCGGCAGCGCCGTGATCGTCGCCGACTGTCCGCCCGCCGTCGTCGACGAACTCCGAATCCACAGCCTGATCCACAGCAGAGACCTGTGAACCGCCGGGACGGCGGTCGGGCCCTCGTCGGGCAGAGCGGCTACGGGGTCGCCTCGTGTCCCGGTCGGCCGACGGTACGCCGGGCCTGCTTCATCTCCGCCTCGTGGATGTGCCGGCGGCCGCCCGCCAGCGCGTCACGGGCCGCCCGCTCGACCGCCTGGAAGGTCGCGTAGTAGCCGTCGTCGAACTCCTCGACGATCTGGAACGTCCAGCGGCCCGGCAGGACGTTGCGACCAATCAGCTCCGTCTCGACCCGATCCGCCATGTCCTGGTGACCGGCTCCGCGCAGCAGCTGGACGACCCGGTCCAGGGTCGCGTCCGCGCCGCCGATCAGCTGGTGCATGGAGTAGAGGTGGCCACGGGCCCGGTGCACCGTCTCCAGTGCCTTGCTCAACTCGCCGAGCGCCGCGACCGTTGCGTCGTCCACCCCTCGAGGTCGGGCGTGGTCGGCATCCACAGCCAGCAAATCCTTCGGTTCCGACATGGCACATTCGTACCAGAGACCGGGGCGCCACAACGCTGGGTCAACGATCAACAACCCATAGTAGAGTCGGAGCGATGCGCCGGCCCCCGCAGACCATCTCGGTGGTCACTCCTGTCCATCCCGCGAGCATCCCGTACCTCGCTGACGCGTACGCCTCGCTGCGGGCGCAGCGGATGCCGCCTGGCTGGCAGTGGCGCTGGCTGGTGCAGGAGGACGGGCAGACCGGCGAGGTCGCCGCCGCGCTGCCTCAGGACCGCCGGATCAGCGTCGGCCACAACCGCCCCGGTGGCCCCGGCGTCACCCGCACCATGGCGCTGTCCCGCGCAGACGGGCCGCTGGTCAAGGTGCTCGATGCCGACGACAGGCTGACCTCCGACGCGCTGGCCCGCGACATCGCGGTCCTCACCGCCGACCCGACGGTCGGCTGGACCACCGCGGCGGCGCTCGATCTGCTGAGCGACCACCGCACGGTACGGATGGCCACCGATCCACCGGGCGGCCGGTTGCCCGCCGGTACGGTCCACCGGTGCTGGCAGGAGGACGCCTACCGGCTGCCGGTGCACCCGGCGACGCTGTGCATCCGTACGGACCTGCTGCTGGCCCTGGGCGGCTGGCTGGCGCTGCCCGCCTCCGAGGACACCGGGCTGCTCCTCGCCGCGAGCACGGTCAGCGACGGTCACTTCATCGACGAGCCGGGGTTGCTATACCGGAAGTGGCCCGGGCAGGTGACCAACCAGCAGGCCCACTGGTCCCCGACGGAACGGGCCGACCGGATCCAGGTGATCGAAAGCCGGGTCGCCGCGCTGGCGCTGCTGGGTATCGGCCCGACGTCGTCCACACCGCAAGGTCGGTGACGATGCGCGGCGGTCGTTGCACGCAGTGCAACCCCATCGGGCCAGGGTCGCCTGTTCGGCCTGATGCCAGAGGTGCATCAGGATGCACCTGCGGCATCACGTGTGCGGAGGCATCTTGGGTCCCCGGGCGGGCAGCTCTGGCAGCCAGCCGACAGACCAAGGACGGTACGGCGCTCACGTCGCAGCTGGAGAGCGAACTGGTCGCAGAAGCCGAGCGCGGGTACGACCCCGAACACCTGATCAGCGTCCGGGTTGACGACCGGAATCTAGGAATTGATCAAAAGGTGGCAGAGCTGACCAACCGCAGCCCAGGACCGACGTCCTGAGCGGGTCTTCCGCATGTGGAGCGGGTGACGGGAATCGAACCCGCACTGTCAGCTTGGGAAGCTGATGTTCTGCCATTGAACTACACCCGCGAGCGGCCCCACTCTACCCGGTCCGCCCGGTCGCTGCGCAACAGGCCCGGCCGCCAACCGAGCACAGCATGGGGTACGGCTCGGCGCCCGTCGACCGACCGTCAACGGGTAGGGCGTCAACGCGTCGGCCGGTGCCACGCGGCGGGTCAGCAGGCGACCGGGGTCGGCACCGGGTGGGAAACGCTGCCGCTGGTCGGGTCGAGCCAGACCTGGACGGCTGGTTGCCGTGGCGCCGCCGCGTAGTGGCCGGTGCCGCCAGCGCGTTGCGCCACCATCGCCACGTCGACGGTGAACTCGAACAGCCGCCAGTCGACGTGCGGCACGGCCCCGAGATCGCTGGCGAGCCGACCCACCTTGGCCGGATCGGTGACCGGATGCGCCCGACCTGCCAGGTACGCCTCGTCGTCTCTCTCCTCCGGCGGGAACGAGTGCAGCGCGTACCGACCGTCCCGCTCCAGGTCACGCCGCTTCGGCGAGTCGATGATGAAGCAGAACAGCCCACTGTCGGTGATCACCGGGGAGACCGGGTGCACCCGGGGACCACCGTCGGCTCGGACGGTGGCGAGGTAGCCGAGGCCGGGACCGTACTGCTGCATGAGGAGTCGGATCGCCGTGGCCAGGCGGGGCTCGTCGGCTGCGAACTCGGACCAGGTTGCCATGCGGTGATTCTATCGAACATGTGTACGAAGAGATAGTGGGATCGCCCGGCCACGCCGATCCGGGTACGTTCCGGCCAGGACACCGGCCGCACGGTCACACCGGCCGCACGGTCGCTATCGTGTGACGATGCTCCTCTCCGACCGGGACATCGTCGCGGAGACCAAGTCCGGCGGCCTCTCCCTCGAGCCGTTCGAATCCTCGCTCATCCAGCCGTCGAGCATCGATGTCCGGCTCGACCGGTATTTCCGGGTCTTCAACAACCACCTGTACACCCACATCGACCCGGCCACCCGGCAGGACGATCTGACGTCCCAGGTCGAGGTGCCCAGCGGCGACCCGTTCGTCCTGCACCCCGGTGAGTTCGTCCTTGCCTCCACGCTCGAGGTCGTCTCGCTCGGCGACGGCCTGGCCGCCCGGCTGGAGGGCAAGTCGAGCCTGGGTCGGCTGGGCCTGTTGACCCACTCCACCGCCGGCTTCATCGACCCCGGCTTCTCCGGCCACGTGACGCTGGAGTTGTCCAACGTGGCGAACCTGCCGATCAAGCTCTGGCCCGGGATGAGGATCGGGCAGTTGTGCATCTTCCGGCTCTCGTCGCCGTCCGAGCATCCGTACGGGTCGGCGGTCTACGGATCCCGGTACCAGGGGCAGCGTGGGCCCACTCCGAGCCGGTCCTGGCAGCGGTGGCGCACCTGGCCGACCAGCTGAACCGGCTGGGCTGTCGGAGAGCCGACCCATTGGCGGCGGGCAGGCGAAAGGCGCCCTCCCAAGCCGGGGGGAGACATGGGAGGGCGCCTTTCCGGTGGCCGGTGCTGCCGCTTGACGGGGGGATCAGCGACACGCGCCAGGCCATGGGGAGGAGTGAGGTCTAGCCGGGCCTGCCGTAACTGTGCACACTCGAACCGATCTTGCGCATCTGCACCGGTTCGCCCGCCTGGGAGGCGTGCACGATCCAGCCGTTACCCACGTACATGCCGACGTGGGAGAGCCCGCTGTAGTAGAAGATGAGGTCGCCGGGGCGCAGCTGGTCCCGGCTCACATTGGCGGTCACCTGACGCTGCCGGGCCGCGTTGTGTGGCAGTGAGACACCGGCCTGCCCCCAGGCGGCCAGGGTGAGACCGGAGCAGTCGTAGCTGCCCGGTCCTGCCGAACCCCACACGTACGGCTTGCCGATCTGCGCGCAGGCGAAGGTGACGGCCTTGCCGGCCGCACCGCCGGGGTAGGTCGCCGGGCAGGGCGCGGGACGCAGCGAGCCGAGGGTGTTGGTCGAGCCGTACGCCTCCAGGCGCAGGTCCTGCAACCGGTCGACCTCGGCGTCGATCTCCTTGGCCTTCGCCGCCAGCTGGGCCTCGGTACTGGTCAGCTCGACGATCAACTCGTCGAGCGGGGCCTTCTTCGCGGCGTACTCGTTCCTGAGGTCGACGACGGCCTGCACGTCACGGGCCTGCCGGCGGGCGAACTGGTCCAGCAGCTCGAGCTGGTCGGCGAGGTGGGTCGGCTTGCCGTTGGTGAGAATCGCGTTGAAGACCGACGGGCTACCACCCTTGTACGACCGCGCGGCGAACTCGCTGACCCGGTCCATCGCCAGGTCGATCTGGATCTGCAGCGGCTTGATCTTCTTCTGCAGTTCGTCCGCCTGCTTCTTCTTGGCGGCGAGATCCTGCCGTACGGCGTTGTGCCGTTCGATCGTCGGTTCGAGCTCGGCCCAGACCTCGTCAATCTGCGACTCGATTTCGGCGACGGTCGGCTGCGCCTGCGCCGGCGCTCCGACCAGCAGCAGACCGACGCCGGTGGTGGCGGCGATCAACGCGGTGAGTATTCGTCGAGGGTCGTGCGGCGTTCTTCGCCGATGGTCGCGGCTGGACCACCGGAGGTATCGCCGAGGGGCGCTCGTAGCCACCGGACTCCTTCTCCCCAGACCGCCTACCGGGTTAGCTGACGGGTTCGGGCGGAAAGGAGACGCCCTACCGCAGGTGGTCTGCGGATTCACCCCGGGAGTGCCGTGGGTCCCCGGCTCGCCGTCAGGCGGCGATTAGGTGGTGTCAGGTCGAGGTCAACCCGGTTGGTTGACGTCCTCCCGACTCGACGATCCCCAAGGTTAGAGAGCAGCGTTCTCGCTACGCAAGCGAGAACACAGACTATCTCATTGAGTACGCGGACGATTGCGCATCGTGCATAGGCTGCCATCGTTCAAGCGTTCGAATTTTGCTGGGCGGACCGGCCCGTTCAGACCGGTCCGACCGTACGTTCGGCTGGCCAAAGCACGTCACTCAGATTGCCCTGGCGAGCGGGCTGACCTGCTGCGATCAGCCGACCCGCTTGAATCCGGCGAGCGGCATGTTGTCGATGTTCTCCATCTGCACGGGTTGACCTGCGCGTGGAGCGTGCACCATCAGGCCATTACCGATGTAGATCCCCACGTGATGCAGATCACTAAAGAAGAACACGAGATCCCCTGGTCTGGCGTTGGCGCGACTGACCGAACTGCCCTGATTCCACTGAGTTCCGGTGTAATGCGTGAGACTGACACCGGCACTTGCCCAGGCATACTGGGTCAGGCCGGAACAGTCGAACGCGTTCGGCCCGGTGGCACCCCAGACGTACGGCTTGCCGAGTTGTGCACACGCGGTGCGTACCGCGGTCCCGGCGGCTCCACCGACCGACACCGCCGGACACGGGCCGGAGGCACCAGATCCGCCGGTGTAGCCGGTGGACTGGTACGCGGCGTTTCGCGCCCGTTCCAGGCGCTTGATCTCGGCGTCAATGGTCTTGCGCTGCTCGGCGAGCGTCTTGTCCTGTGCCTGCTGCTTCGTGATCAACTCGTCCAGCGTCTGCCGTTCGGCGAGATAGCGGTCGCGGGTCTCCAGAACGGCGGTGATCTTTTCTTGCCGACGCTTGGAGATCCGGTCCAGCACCACGAGCTGATCCGCCAGGCTGGTCGGTGATCCGGTCCGGAGGAGTGCGTTCAGCTCGCTCGACGGCCCGGTCCGGTAATAGCGGTTGGCCACCTCACCGATCTCGTCCGCCGCCAGGTTGGCCTGCAGCGACAGCGGGCGGATCTTCTCGTCGAGCGCAGCCGCCTTCTTCTCGTTGGCCTTGAGCTCGCTGTGCACCTTGTTGTACTGCTCGATGACCGGTTCCAGTTTCAGCCACTGGGCGTCCAACTCGGCTTCGATCTCAGCGAGCGTCGGCTCGGCGTGAGCCGGAACAGCCGGGAAGACCAGTGCGGTTACGGTAAGCAACAGCGCAAACGCGATACGCTGAAGAACTCGTACACGCGGATGCTCTCCGCGTCGATATGGGGACCCACTGTGACGATGGATGTGCGAGTTTGCGAGCGCACGTGCCATTGGCAGCGACTCCTTCAATGGTCGATCGCTGGGGCCTCACGGGCGGGGGTACGGAGGCCGACATCCGCAGCGGTCGGTGCATCACCTTATTGGAAAGCGCGGCGTTCGTTCAAGACCGCCTGCCGTCTCTGCTTCATTGCAAGCAGCTGCTCGTCGCCGCCCGCAGCCGCTGCTTCTCTCGCAGCTACCGTTTCTCCTGCAGGCACCGGGCTGGGCGGTTAGCGTGTTGACTTCCTCCCCGCCCTGGAGGAACGGAGATTCCCTGGGTCGCCCCAGGGGGTTCCTGCTTCACCGACGACCGCCCCGTCCGAGAGGAGGACTCCTGGTGAGGTCTTACACCGCCTCCACAGGCAGTCACGGAGAGCCCCTCCGCGAGGATCGTCTGGGTTTCACGAACGAGCCGAGTGGTCAACTTGTGCAGGTGATCACGGCGGCGGTCGGCGCTCCGGGCATGAACCCGGGCCACCGCCAACCGGGCCTTGGCCCGGTTGGCCGAACCTCTGGCCCTGCGTGCGAGGTTCCGCTGGGCGCGGGCCAGCCGCCGCCGGTCACGGTGTTCATGTCTCGGGTTGGGGATCTTCTCCTCGGTCGACAGGGTGAACAGGCTGTCGAGGCCGGCGTCGACCCCCACCACGGCAGTGGTGGCCGAGGAAGGCGAGGTCGTGCCTGCCCTGCTTCCGCAGGGTTCCGGTTCCTCCCCGGCCGCAACGCCGGAGTATCCACGGAAGGACTCTGATGACGTCGCTCAGCCTCGCGGAGGAGCTGGTCCTGCTCAGCTATGACGATTCCGGGACCGCGACCGTCGCTTCCCCCGAGCTCGACTATGCGGTCGCCGGGGCGGTGTTGTGCGACCTCGCCGTCGGCGGGCAGATTTCGATCGACACGGACGGCCGGGTGCAGGCCGGCGACGATCCCGGCAGCGGGTACGCGCCCGGCAGCGACCCGGGTCGGAAGCTGCTCGACCGGGTACGGACCAGGATTCTGGCCGAGCCTGGCCGCGCGACCCGCGACTGGGTGGTCGATCTGTCCCACGGTGTAGTCGACGAGGTACTCAACGGGCTGGTCGTCTCGGGGGTGCTCCGCCGGGAACGGGACCGGGTGCTCTGGGTGCTGCCCCGGACCAAGTTCGCTCCGCCGGACGGCGGCGAACCGCCCGCCGAGACGGAGACCCGGCGACGGCTGGCCGCCGCCGAGCGCGGCGCCGGACCGGTCGGACCACGTACCGCCGCGTTGGCCTGCCTGCTGAACGCACTCGACGTGCCGGACGTCGGTGCTGCACCACCTTTGGACGCGCGGCGCCGGCCGCCCGCAGTGCTCGGGCCGGCAGCCTGGCCGATCGCTGCGACCACCGACGTCGTCGCCGGGTACCGGGCAACGGTCGCCCGCAGCGTCTTCACCGCCACCGACGTCGCGACTGGCAGCTAGCTGACCTTGGTAGGTGACGGCGCGAACCGCCGCCACAGCAACCGGACCACGCCGCCGCCGACCGCCCCGATCAGCACCCCGGTCGCGTTGTTGACCCAGTCGTAGCCGACACACTCACGGCCGACGCCGAGCACCGCCTGGCCTACTTCGACGACCACCGGGGCCAGCAGGAGCAGCCCGGTGGCCAGCGCTGGCCGGCGGACCGCCAGCACCGTGCAGAACGCCAGTGGTACGAACATCGCCACGTTGCCGACCCGTTCGCCGAGCGAGTCGACGGTGACCAGCCCGGACCACAGCACCGCCGGATCGGTGAGCGACCGGAGGCACGCGGCGAAGACCTCCCCGTCCGGGCCGGAAACGGAGACCCCGGGGGCGAGCGGTACGCCGGACCCGGTCGGTGCCGGTGGCAGGGTGAGCGCGGCGATCGCGGCAGCGCCGAGAAGCATCCCGAGCGTCGGCCAGCGTGCCCAGCCGAGCCGTACGGCGAGCGGCCGGTGCGCCAGCAGGCTCACGCCGGCCAGCGCCGCGAGGGTGAGGAACGGCCAGGGCTGGGAGAGGAACTCGCGGGCCCAACCCAGCACCCGCTTCTCCCTACTCCTCGGCCGACGATGACGCCGACGATGCTACCGCCGGCTTGACCGACCTGAGCAGCACCGTCGCCACATCGACGACCTCGACGTTCTCGTCCGCCGCGCCGCTGGACTGCTTGCCGGTGACCCCGTCGCCGAGCATGGTGTAGCAGAAGGGGCAACCGACCGCGATGGTCTGGGCACCGGTGGAGAGCGCCTCCTCGACCCGGTCGACGTTGACCCGTTTGCCGATCCGCTCCTCCATCCACATCCTCGCCCCGCCGGCGCCGCAGCAGAACGAGCGTTCCGAGTTGCGCGGCATCTCCCGCAGCTGGGCCGCGTCGCCGCCCGCCCCGGCGCCTGCGGTCAACGCGGCACCGAGCACTTCCCGGGGCGGGCTGAACACCCGGTTGTGCCGGCCCAGGTAGCACGGGTCGTGGTAGGTCAACCCACCGTCGACCGGGGTGACCGGGGTGAGCTTGCCGGCGGTGACCAGGTGGGCCAGCAGTTGGGTGTGGTGTACGACGTCGAAGTGGCCGCCGAGCTGGCCGTACTCGTTGCCGAGGGTGTTGAAGCAGTGCGGGCAGGTCGCGACGATCTTGCGTCTCGCCGGCTCC
This sequence comes from Micromonospora sp. ABR4_055, assembly GCF_056160425.1. Taxonomy (NCBI): domain Bacteria; kingdom Bacillati; phylum Actinomycetota; class Actinomycetes; order Micromonosporales; family Micromonosporaceae; genus Micromonospora; species Micromonospora sp. ABR4_055. Next base: position 126,718 of record NZ_JBSWXD010000001.1, on the reverse strand, counting down.
CGGTCGCCGAACGCCTCGTTGATGGTCTCGACGTTCTGCTGGGCCAGCATCTGGAAGACGAACTCGTTGCCGATCCGCCGTGCCGGGTCGCCGGTGCAGGTCTCGCCCTCGCCGAGGATGGCGAAGTCGACGCCGGCTTCGTGCAGCAGGGTCGCCACCGCGCGGGTGGTCTTCTTGGCCCGGTCCTCGAACGCGCCGGCGCAGCCGACCCAGAACAGGTACTCGAAGTCGTCCACCTCGCCGACCCGGGGCACCGCGAAGTCGAGCCCTTTGGTCCAGTCCTCCCGGGTGTTCGGTGGAGCACCCCACGGGTTGCCCTTGTTCTCCAGGTTACGCAGCATCACGCCGGCCTCGCTGGGGAAGCTCGACTCGATCAGCACCTGGTAGCGGCGCATGTCGACGATGTGGTCGACGTGTTCGATGTCCACCGGGCACTGCTCCACGCAGGCCCCGCAGGTGGTGCACGACCAGAGCACGTCCGGGTCGATGACGCCGCCGTCGTCGGCGCCGCCGATCAGCGGGCGGTCGGCCTCGGCCAGCGCCAGGGCGTCGACCTTGGCGAGTTGTTCGGTCGTGCCCTTCTCCTCGCCGGTGAGATCCTTTCCGCCGCCGGCGAGCAGGTACGGCGCCTTGGCGTAGGCGTGGTCGCGCAGCGACAGCACGAGCAGCTTCGGCGACAGCGGCTTGCCGGTGTTCCAGGCCGGGCACTGCGACTGGCAGCGGCCACACTCCGTACAGGTGGTGAAGTCGAGCAGGCCCTTCCAGCTGAACTGTTCGACCTGAGCGACGCCGAACTGGTCCGACTCCGGGTCGGCCTCTTCGAAGTCGAGCGGCTTGCCGTCGCTCATCATCGGCCGCAGCGCGCCGAGGCCGGAGTTGGGCCGGCCGGGGTCCCGCTTGAAGTAGATGTTGAAGAAGGCGGCGAACCGGTGCCAGGCCACCCCCATGGTCAGCGTCAGCGCGATGACGATCAGCCAGGTCATCGAGATGAGAATCTTGATCAGGGCGGTGATGCTGATCGCCGATTCGGAGGCGGGCAGGACGGCACCGAGCGCGTGGCTCACCGGGGTGGCCCAGACCGGGAAGTCGAAGTGGTCGGTGGCCACCCGGAAGCCACGGATCAAGAAGCCGCAGATCAGTACGGCGAGCACGACGGCTTCGACGAAGTAGCCCTGCCACATCGTCGAGCCGGTGAACCGTGACCGGCCGCCGGCGCGGGTCGGCCGGTTCGCCAGCCGGATCCCGATCAGCACGCCGATACCCGCCATGCCGAGGATCGAGATGAGCTCGGTGACCAGCCCGTACAGCAGCCAACCGCCGATCACCGGAATGCCGCCGCCGGCGTCGACCACCTCGAAGTACGCCTCCAGTACGAGGATGGAGAGCACGATGAAGGCGACCATGACGAACCAGTGGGCCGCCCCGACGACGCTCCATTTGAGCATCCGGGTGTGGCCGAGGGTTTCGCTCAGCATCACCTTCGCCCGGGTGGCCGGGTCACCGGTGCGGTGCGGGTCGGCCTTGCCGAGTCGGATGATCGAGACGAACTGCCAGACCGCCCGGCCGGCGAGCACCACCGCGACGGCGGTGACGATGGCGGCGACGACCGTGGTGACGATCTGGACCGTACCCATTCGTTGGCCTCCCGGTGTGCTGGACGAGCGGCAGAGTGACCGGAAGGCCGGTCACGGAGCTTCAGCCTACCGCCAGGTTACCCATGGGTAATGTGACGAGCGTCGCACCGGACCGGCGCCCGGTACTCGCCACCCTATGGCAGCGTCGCCGCCGCGCCGCCGCCCGGCCCTCGATAAAACAGCAGGTCGGCCGGCGTCCTCGGGGACACCGACCGACCTTGGGCGGCACTGGCGGGCCGGCTGCGGACCGACTGTGAACCGGGTCAGCGCCAGCGGGAGAGCAGGATCAGCGAACTCACCATGGCGCCGAACCCGATCGCCAGGTTCCAGTAGCCCCAGGAGGCGACCGGGTAGGCGGTCTCCGACAGGTAGTAGACGACCAGCCAGCCGATGCCGAAGACGATCAACGAGACGGCGCTGATCGGCAACCAGACCGGACTCGGCTTGCGGGTGGCAGCCGTCTGGGTCGGGCGGACGTCGGTCGGCGGGGTGTAGACCTTCTTCTTGCGAACCTGCGACTTGGGCACGGCGCTCTCCTGGTGGCTATCATCCGGCCCGGCAACCGGACGCAGCGGCGACGGTCCATGGCCAATAATGTTCAAGAGCTAGCGTAGTCAAGTTGCCGCGATCCGGCCACGGGCCGCAGCACGGCAGCAGCGACATTTGGGCACAACCAGGTCCACCAGGTGCGATAGACCGCCCAGGTGGTCCATTATGCGGACACTTGTCGATGGCCGGCAGGCGGAGAGGGGGCGAGATGGAGTACACCTCCGGCAGCGCGTCCTGGCGGGACGTGGTCCGGCGTGCCGTTCGCGGACTGCTGCGTCGCCGGCGCGGCGCGGAGCAGCCCGGCTGGTCCGCCGGCGTACCGCTGATCGCGCTGCTCGCCGGCCTGCTGTTCACCACGACCGCCACCACCGCCAGCGGCACCAGCCTGCGGGAGGACCGTCGACCACAACTCGCGCAGCTGATCGACGACCGACGTACCCAGCTGGCCGCCGCCGAGGAACGAGCCGCCCAACTGCGCGACCAGGTCGACCAGCAGACGGAGCTGGTCGCCGGGTCGGACGAGCCGATCGCGCGGCAGCAGGCCCGGATCGACGCGAACCGGTCAGCGGCCGGCTTCACCGCGCTGGCCGGCCCGGGCGTCATCATCGAACTCGACGACGCGCCGCGGCTGACCGACCTGCCGGACGGTGCCAGCAACGACGACCTGGTGGTGCACCAGAGCGACGTACAGGCAGTGGTCAACGCACTGTGGGCCGGCGGCGCCGAAGCGATGTCAATCATGGATGTACGGGTGTTGGCGACCAGCGCGGTACGCTGTGTCGGGAACACGCTGTTGTTGCACGGCGGGGTCTACTCGCCCCCATTTCGGATCGCCGCGATCGGTGACCCCAGCGCCCTGCAGCAGGCGCTGGCCGACTCCGAAGGGGTGCAGTTGTTCAGGGACGCCGTGACCCACTTCCAGCTGGGCTACCAGGAGACCGTCGAAGCCGAGCTGACCGTGCCGGCGTTCGACGGCTCGGCAGCGCTGCGGCACACCACCGTTGCGGAGTCGGCGCGATGACCCGGCCCGGGGTGCCCGGCCATCCAGAGGCGCCCGGCCATCCCGACCAACCGCACGACTCGGGCCGGCACCGCACATACCACACCGACGACTCGACCACGGTGCTTCCCCGCTTCACCGGGCCGAACCCGGCAACGGCCCCGGGCCCGACACCCCCGGCACATCAGCACCCGCCCGGCTACTCGCCGCAGCAACTGGCCCAGTACCAGCGCCCCCGGCCGCCGGAGCGCGACGATGCTGCCCGCACGGCCGTCATCCCCGCCTACCCGGCCGAGCCGGCCGCGTCCACCACGGTGCTGCCGGTCGTGATCAGCAGCTACCAGCCGCCGCCGAACGGCGAGTCACCGGCCGGCAGCGGGCGGGATCCCGGCCCCGGCGAGCGCGACGGTGCCGCCCCCCGTCGCGGTGAGCGGGTGGTCAAGTTGCGACCGGAGCGCACCGACAGCGGTTACAAGAGCGTGTACTCCGAACTGACCAGACCGACCATCTGGACCGCGCTGCGCACCACCGCCCGGGTCACCGGGGAGCTGCTGATCACCTTCGGCATCGTGGTACTGCTCTTCGCCGGCTACGAGATCTGGGGCAAGTCGGTCATCGTCAACGCCCATCAGGACGAGCTCAGCGACCAGCTCGCCCAGCAGTGGGCCGAGGTGCCCGAGCCGGTGGTCAGCGACGGCCCGACACCCGAGCCCGAGGCGTCCCCCACCATCCAGGTGCAGGGCACCCCGGTCGCCGGGCTCTACATCCCGAAGCTGGACAAGAACTGGATCGTCGTCGAGGGCGTCGGCCAGGACGACATCCGGTACGCGCCGGGTCACTACCCGGACAGCGCCGGCCCTGGGGAGGTCGGCAACTTCTCGGTGGCCGGGCACCGCAACCGGGCCACCTTCTGGCGGCTGGACGAGCTGGGCGACGGCGACACGATCGTCGTCGAGGACCGGGACACCTGGCACGTGTACGCGGTCACCCGCAACCACATCGTGCTGCCCAACCAGACCGAAGTGGTCGCCGCCGTACCCGGCGACCGCCGGGCGCAGCCGACCGAGGCGATGCTGACCCTGACCACCTGCCACCCGAAGTTCGACAACTACCAGCGGCTGATCGTGCACGCGGCGCTGGTCCGCAGCCAGCCCAAGGCCGATGGCCGACCGGCGGAACTCGGCGGCTGAGCCATGTACGCCTGGATCTGGCGCAAGCTCCCGTTCGGCACGCCCGGCAAGCTGATCGGTTCGGCGCTGCTCGCCGGGCTGACGGTCGTCCTGCTCTGGTACGTGGTCTTCCCGTGGGCGGAGCCGCTGCTGCCGTTCGACGACGTCCAGGTGACCGAGGACGGCGGCGGCACCGACCCCGGCGACGGCGGTCCGGCCGACGGCGGCGACGGCGGCGATCCGGCCGACGGCGGCGACGGCGGCGATCCGGACGGTGGCGGCGCCGACGACTACGAGCTGCCGTACGACACCGAGACGAACAACCCCGTACCCGATGAGAACGGCGACTAGAGTCAGGTGTCCGCGTGCGCGTACTGGTGATCGACAACTACGACTCGTTCGTGTTCAACCTGGTGCAGTACCTCGGCCAGCTGGGTGCCGACTGCGACGTTCGGCGCAACGACAAGATCTCCGTCGACGAGGTCGGCCGGCTCGGCGCGGCCGGCGTGCTGCTCTCCCCCGGGCCGGGTGCGCCGGGCAGCGCCGGCATCTGCCTGGAGGTCATCGAGCGGTACGCCGGACAGCTGCCGATCCTCGGCGTCTGCCTCGGTCATCAGGCGATCGGTGCCGCGTTCGGCGGGGTCGTCGAACGTGCTCCCGAGCTGCTGCACGGCAAGACCTCGCTGGTCGAGCATCGGGGCGTCGGGGTGCTGGCCGGGCTGCCGGACCCGTTCACCGCCACCCGCTACCACTCCCTGGCGGTACGCGAGGACAGTCTGCCGGCCGAGATCGAGGTCACCGGGCGGACCGCGTCCGGGGTGGTGATGGCGATGCGGCACCGGAGCCTGCCGGTCGAGGGTGTGCAGTTCCACCCCGAGTCGGTGCTCACCGAGGGCGGCCATCTGATGCTGGCGAACTGGCTGGCCGGGTGCGGTCTGCCGCAGGCCCGGCAGCGGGCACCGCGACTCGCCGCCGAGGTGGAGACTCGGCGGCGGGCCGCGTTCGTGTCGGCCTGAGCGCAGGCCTGGCCGCTTGGACCGCGGGCCGCGACTCAGTCGAACAGCCGGGAGACGGGCGCGGTGGGCAGCAGACCGCTCACTCCGCTGCCTGGGGTACTGGAGCCACCGCCACCGCCCTCGCCGTCACCGTCGCCCGGTGGCGGGCTGGTCGTCGGGGGGGAGCCGGTCGGCGACGGGCTGCCGGTCGGATCCGGCGACGGCTCCACCTCCTGCCGGGGCTGGGAGACGACGATCTCCACCCGGGAGTTGACCCGGTGCTCGCCGTTGTTCGGGCTCTGGCTGGTGACGATGCCGGCATCGGCCGGGTCGACTTCCTCCCCGTCGATCACCCGGGGGTCGAAGCCGGCGTTCTCCAGCCTCGCTACGGCCTGGGCCTCGGTGTAGCCGACGACGTTCGGCATGTCCCGCAGGTTGTTGAGCGAGACGTGCACCTCGACCTCGCTGCCCACCTTCACCATCTCGCCGAGGCTGGGCACCTCGACCACCTGGTCCTTCGGTGCCGAGCTGTCCACCTCCTCGAAGACGGCGATCAGCTCGAGGTCGGTGAGCCGCTGCTCGGCCGCGCTGCGGGTGAAGCCCTCCACATCGGGGACCTGGACCGTGCCCGGGCCGGAGCAGACGACGAGGGCCACCTCGGTGCCCGGTTCGACGGCGCCCGGCTTCGGCGACTGATCGACGACGGTGTTGACCGTACAGTTCGCGTCGTCGCGAGGGGTGACGTCCGCTGTCAGCTGCAGGTCGGTGAGGGTCAGCTGGGCCTGTTCGATCTGCGCGCCGACGAGGTTGGGCAGATCGACGGTGACCGGCTCGTCGGGGGCGGAGTTCATCCAGATCAGCCCGGTGGCCAGGGCGATCACCGCGAAGACGCCCAGCGCGCTGAGCCCGGCGATGACCGCCGGCGAGGTCCGCCTCGGCGGCGGGCCGCCGACGCCGCCGGGGATCCGCTGGGTCGAGCCGGTACGCCCGGTGGCGCCCATCGCCGCGGTTTCGTCGTCGCGCAGCACCGGGGTGGCCAGCACCGGCCGGCCGGAGGCGGCGCGCAGCAGGTCGGCCCGCATCTCGCCGGCGCTCTGGTAGCGGTTGACCGGGTTCTTGGCCAGCGCCTTCAACACGATCGCGTCGATCGCCGGGGTGACGTCCCGGTTGATCTCGCTCGGCGCCCGAGGGTCCTCCCGGACGTGCTGGTAGGCGACGCTGACCGGGCTGTCGCCGACGAACGGCGGATGGCCGCAGAGCAGCTCGAACAGCACGCAGCCGGCCGCGTAGACGTCGGACCGGGCGTCCACCGACTCGCCCCGGGCCTGCTCCGGGGAAAGGTACTGCGCGGTGCCGATCACCGCCGAGGTCTGGGTCATCGTGGTCGCGCCGCTGGCCAGTGCGCGGGCGATGCCGAAGTCCATCACCTTGACCTGGTCGGTCTGGGTGAGCATGACGTTGCCGGGCTTGATGTCCCGGTGGATGATGCCGTGCCGGTGGCTGAACTCCAGTGCGGCGCAGACGTCGGCGCAGTATTCCAGGGCCCGACGCGGGTGCAGCCGGCCCTCGGCGGCGAGCACCTCCTTGAGGGTGCGGCCGTTGACGAACTCCATCACGATGAACGGCAGCGTCTCGCCGGTGGCGGCGTACTCCTCGCCGGTGTCGTAGACCGCGACGATCGCCGGGTGGTTGAGCGACGCGGAGTTCTGCGCCTCCCGCCGGAACCGTTCCTGGAAAGTCCGGTCCCGGGCCAGGTCGGTGCGCAGCATCTTGATCGCGACGTCACGGCCGAGCCGCAGGTCACGGCCGCGGTGAACCTCGGCCATACCGCCATAGCCGAGCAACTCGCCGACCTGGTACCTGCCACCTAGCAGGCGGGCCTGCGCGGTCATCGTCCTTGTCGTCCTTCGCTCGTCTGGTCGTCATCGGATCGGACCAAGTCGGGTGCTTCCATCGACGGTACGGGTCCCACGCTGGTTTCGACGTGTCCGGCTGCCATCTGGTTCTCAGCCGTAACCAATCGCACCACGGGTTGCCCCAGAGCGGCCGAATTGCTGGCGCTGTCGATGATCCGGTAAGCGACCAGCCCGGTGCAGAGCAACACGATCAACGCTCCGAGGATGATCGCCAGGACGGTGAACACTTGCCGGTGCAGGCCACCGGACCGCTGGGGCGGGGCTGGTGGCCGGTTGTAGCCGTACGGGTTGGGTGGACGACCCGAAGCGGGCAGGGGCTGCCGCGCCGGGGTGGCAGGGTGATGGTAGCCGGCCGGATACCCGCCCGGCATCATCGGCGCGGTGGCGGGCCGGTAGCCGGGTGGTCCGGGCATCGGCTGCCCCGGCGGCGGCCGCTGACCGGGCGGCACCGGATTGGGCGGCACCGAGCCGGGGTGCATCGGCCCCGGCGACATCGGCCCCGGAGACATCGGCCCGGGGGACATGGGTGCGGGGCCGGACGCCATCGGCGAAACCGGCGCTGCCGACGTGGGCCGGGGCGCGGCCGGGTGCTGGCCGGGGTGCTGCTGGCCAGGATGTTGCTGGCCCGGGTGCTGCTGAGCGTGTGGTGGCCGGGGCGGGCCGGCCGGTGGCCGGGTCTGGCCGGCGAGAGTGGTGGCGGCCTGCCGGGAGACGGCGGCCATCGTGGCGGCGCTCTGCCAGCGCGCCGCCGGATCCTTGGCGAGCGCGCGCTCGACGAAGCTGCGGACCACGGGTGGGATGTCCGACGGCAGCGCGCGCGGCACCTCCCGCACGTGCTTCATGGCGATTTCCAGCGGATTGTCGCCCTCAAACGGCCGCCGACCGGACAGGCACTGGTAGGCGACCACGCCGAGCGCGTACACGTCGGAAGCCGGCGTCGCGACCGCGCCGGACGCCTGCTCGGGGGAGATGTACGAGGCGGTGCCAAGCACCGAGCCGGCGGCGGTCAACTGGCCGACGATCTCTGAGCGCGCGATGCCGAAGTCGGTCAGCACCAGCGTGCCGTTGGGTCGTACCAGCAGGTTGCCCGGCTTGACGTCGCGGTGCACGATGCCCTTCTCGTGGGCCGCGTGCAGCGCGTCGGCGGCCTGGGCGACCAGCGCCATGGTGCGGGCCGGGGTGAGCCGCCCGACCCGGGACAGGGTGCGCGACAGCGCGTCGCCCTCGACGTACTCCATCACCAGGAAGGCGATGTGCTTGTCGCTGCCGTAGTCGTAGACGTCGACCACGCCGGGATGGTTGATGGTGGCCATGGTGCGGGCCTCGCCGCGGAACCGCTCAGCGAAGCCGGGCTCCTCGAGCAGCGCGGGAAGCAGGCTCTTGACTGCGACGGTACGGCCGAGCACCTCGTCGGTGCCGCGCCACACGTCGCCCATCCCGCCGCTGGCGATGCGCTCGTCGAGCCGGTAGCGGCCGCCGAGCAGGACTCCGGAGCTCAGCATCTCATCGCCCCTCACGTTCGGCGACGAGGGCCCGCATGATCTGGCCGGAAATCCGGGCCGCTTCCGCGCTGCCGCCGCTGCCGGCACCTTCCAGCAGTACGCAGACCGCCGAAATCGGTTCACCGTCCTCGGACGTGACGAAGCCGATGAACCATCCGTGGTCGTCGTCGCCCTCGCCGGCCTGCGCGGTGCCGGTCTTGCCGCCGACGGTGTACCCGTCGATCCGGGCGTTGCGGCCGGTGCCGTTGCGCACGACGCTGACCATCATCTCCTGCAGGTCGGCGGCGACCGACCCGCTCACCGACTGGCGCAGCTCCCGCGGGTCCGCGGTGTAGTAGCTGCTGGTCCGGTCGGCATGCAGCAGCTGCTGGATCACGTACGGACGCATCTGGCTGCCGCCGTTGGCCACCGCCCCCGCGATCATCGCGCCTTCCAGCGGGGTCATCCGGACGTTGTTCTGGCCGATCGACGACTGGGCCAGCGCCGCGCCGTCCTCGCTGCCGTCCGGGTTGGCGATGTCGCCGGTCCGGCTGGCCGCGACCGGCAGGCCGTCGTCACCGCTGGTCCGGCCGACGACCAGCTCCTCGTCCTCGAAGCCGAAGTCGCGTGCCTTTGCCTTGACCGTCTCGGCGCCGAGCTCCACGCCCAGCTTGGCAAAGCCGGTGTTGCACGAGTCGGTCAGGGCGGTGATCAGGGTGACCTCGTCCTGCGGGCAGATGGAGTCGACGGCGTTGCGGATGTCGGTGCCGGAGTCAGGGTGCCGGTAGACCGGGCCGGCGGAGATCGGCGTCTCGACGGTGGTGCCGTTCTCCAGGGCCGCCGCCGCGACGACGACCTTGAAGGTGGAACCGGGCGGCAGCACCTCGCCGAGGGCCCGGTTGTTCAGCGGACGGTTCGGGTCACTGTCCAGCTCGTTGAAGGCCTCCTGAGCCGCCCCGGTGTCGTGGCTGGCCAGCGGGTTCGGATCGAAGCTGGGCAGCGACACCAGGGCCTGCACCGCGCCGGTACGCGGATTGAGCGCCACCGCCGCGCCCACGTCGACGCCCACCCGGTTGTCCAGCAGCTGCCGGTACGCGGTCTCCTGCGCCCGCCGGTTGATGGTGAGCAGCACGTTCCCGCCGCCGGTCTCCTCGCCGGTGAACAGGTCCCGGACCCGGTCGGCGAAGAGTTGGTCGCTGGTGCCGGCGAGGAACTCGTTCTCGGCCTTCTCCACGCCGGTGGCGGCCAGGTTGACCGGCTTGTAGCCGATCACGTGCGCGTAGAGCTCGTTGTCCGGGTAGGTCCGCAGGTACTGCAGCTCGCCATCGGTCGGCGTGCTGGTGGCCAGGGCACGGGCGCCGGCTTCGATGTTGCCGCGTTGCCGGTCGTACTCGGCGACCTGCACCCGGCCGTTGTAGTCGCTGGTGCGGTACTCCTCGGCCTTGTAGCCCTGGACCCAGTTGAGGTTGACGAAGAGCAGGCCGAACAGAACCATGATGACCACGCCGACTCGGCGCAGTGGGGCGTTCATCGGCGGATCACCTCCGTCGGCGCGCCGTGCAGCTGGGCGGGTGGTCCGGCCGGGGTACCGGGCGGCCGGGGCTCGGCCCCCACCACCGGCCGGCGGCCGGCGTCGGAAATCCGCAGCAGCATCGCCACCAGCAGCCAGTTCGCCATCAGCGACGAGCCGCCGGCGGACAGGAACGGGGTGGTCTGACCGGTCAGCGGGATCAACCCGCTGATCCCGCCGACGATCACGAAGACCTGCAGGGAGAGGGTGAACGCCAGGCCGCCGGCGAGCAGCTTGCCGAACGAGTCGCGTACCGCCAGACCGGCCCGCAGCCCGCGCTCGGCGACCAGCAGGTAGACGACCAGTAGTGCGGAGAGCCCGAACAGGCCGATCTCCTCGCCGAGGCCGGCGAAGATGAAGTCGTTGTGCACCTCCGGCACCTTCAGCGGCTGGCCGCCGCCGGGTCCGGCGCCGAACAGCCCGCCGGTGCCGAGCCCGAGCAGCCCCTGGACCAGTTGGTAGCCGTCGGCGTACGGGTCGGAGAACGGGTCGAGCCAGATGTTGGCCCGCTGGTAGAAGTTGGCGAACGGACCGCCGACGATGTTGCCCAGGTGGTACGCCAGGAACGCTCCGCCGAAGAACAGCAGCAGACCGATGATCAGCCAGCTGACCCGTTCGGTGGCGACGTACAGCGTCACCACGAACATGCCGAAGTAGAGCAGCGACGTCCCGAGGTCCTTCTGGAAGACCAGGACCAGGACGCTGAGCAGCCAGACCACCAGCACCGGGCCGAGGTCGCGCCCCCGGGGGAAGTCGATCCCGAGCACCCGCCGGCTGGCCAGCGACAGCACCTCACGCTTGCGGACAAGGTAGTACGCGAAGAAGGACAGCAGGGCCAGCTTGGCGAACTCGCCGGGCTGGATGGAGAAGCCGCCGATCAGGATCCACAGCTTGGCGCCGTTGACCTCGGAGTACCGCGCCGGCAGCACCGCCGGGATCATCACCAGCACGATCCCGGCCAGCCCGAGGGTGTACGCGTACCGGGCGACGACCTGGTGGTCGCGGACCAGGACGAGCAGCCCGGCGGCGAGCACCACGGCGGCCAGGGTCCAGGCCAGCTGCCGCCCGCCGGTGCCGGCGAAGATCGGGTAGTCGATCCGCTCCGCGGCGGCTACCTGGGCCAGGTCGTAGCGGCGCAGGAATCCGACGCCGATGCCGTTGAGCAGGGCCACCGCCGGCAGCAGGGCCGGGTCGGCGTGCGGGGCGAAGAACCGGATGACCAGGTGCAGGCCGACGAAGACCGCGCCGACCACGGCGGTCGGCACCCAGAAGCCGGGCCGGATGGTGCCGAGCACGGCCGCTTCGGCTGCGGCCGAGTAGAGCGCGACCACGGCGAGCGCGAGGGCCAGCAGGCCGAGTTCGGCGTTCCGCCGCGTCCTGATGGGGCGGATCCGCGGCATCTCACCGGTGATGGCCGGCGGGGCGGGTCCGACTGAAGCGGTCACTGGGTTTCCTTCACCTCGCTCGCCGGCCTCAGCCGACCGTCCGGCAACCGGCCGGGTTGGTCACCGGCGGGACCGGCTCGACCGGTGGGGCGTCCGGGGAGCTCTCCGGGGCACCGGACGGGCTCGGCGTGCCGCCCGGTGACGGGCTGTTCGCCGGTCCGGTCGGTGACCCGGAGACGAGGCCCTCGGGTGTCGCACCGGGCGATCCGGTCACGTCGGCTTCCGGTGACGGCGTGGGCGACGGCGGCGGGGTCGGGGAGGGCGACGGCGGGCAGATCGGCTTCAGGTTGGGGTTGCCCGGGTCGTCCCGGGTGAGTTCCAGCAGGTGCCGCTGCGCCTCGGCTTCGCTGCCGGCGTGGATGCCGCGCTTGACCCGGTCCTGGGCGACGGAGGTCAGGTCGTCCAGGGCGAGGTCGCTCGTCTGGTGCACGGTGGAGAGGCTGACGCCGGCCACCTCGCCCGGCATGCCCTGGAAGATCGCTAGCTGACCGTCGCCGGTGGCGCCGACGTAGTACTGCCGTTGGGTGTAGGCCCAGCCGGCCCAGACCCCGCCGCCGAGGATGCCGACCAGCACGACCAGCACGATCGCCGCGCGCAGCGGCCGGCGGCGGGGGCGTTGCTGGTCGTCGTCCGGGGCGGCAGCGGCGGCGTCGGCCGGCTCCGGCACGGCGGCCCGTGGCGCGGACAGTGCGGAGGCCCGGGCGGCCGGGGTGGAGTCGTCGGCGGCGGTCGCCATGCCGCGGTCGCGAGCGGCGGCACCGCCGACGATCGGTGCCTGCTCGTGGATGCTCTGGTCGGTGGCGTCGGCCACGACGACGGTGATGTTGTCCGGGCCGCCGCCGCGCAGCGCCAGCTGGACCAGGCGCTCGACGCACTTGCCCGGATCGGTGTACTCGCGCAGCGTTTCGGCGATGGTGTCCGGGCTGACCACGCCGGACAGCCCGTCACTGCAGATCAGGTAGCGGTCGCCCGCGACGACCTGGCGTACCGAGTACTCCGGGTCGATGTCCCGACCGTCCAGCGCCCGGGTCAGCAGTGACCGCTGGGGGTGGCTGCTGGCCTCCTCGGCGCTGATCCGGCCCTCGTCGACCAGCATCTGGACGTAGGTGTCGTCCTTGGTGATCTGCGCGAACTCCCCGTTGCGCAGCAGGTACGCCCGGGAGTCGCCGATGTGCACCATGCCGATCTTGCTGCCGGAGAAGAGCGTCGCGGTCAGCGTGGTGCCCATCCCCTCCAGATGGGGGTTGGCGTCGACGGTGTCCCGCAGGTGCTGGTTGGCCAGGCCGACGGCGCCGCGTAGGGCGTCGACCATGGCGTCGCCGGGAACGTCCTCGTCGAGGGGGGCCAGTGCCCCGATGACGAGGTTGCTGGCGACGTCACCGGCGGCCATCCCGCCCATGCCGTCGGCCACGGCGAGCAGCCGCGGCCCGGCGTAGACGGAGTCCTGGTTTCCGTCACGGATCAGTCCGCGGTCACTGTGGGCGGCATAGCGCAGGGTCAGAGTCATGGCCGTAACTCAAGAGATGTGCGGCCGATTCGGATCGGCACGGCGAGGGGTACGGGGGTAGGTCCGGTGACCTTAGCGCGGTCCAGGTAGGTCCCGTTAGTGGAACCCGCGTCTTCGATGAACCACTGGCCGTCGCGGGGCATCAGCCGGGCGTGTCGCGCCGAGGCGTAGTCATCGGTGATGACCAGGGTGGAGTCCTCTGCCCGACCTATCGTAATCGGAGACTCACCCAAAGTAATTTTGGTCCCGGCCAGTTGGCCAGCGGTCACTACGAGCTGATGAGCGGCCCGCCCCCGTTTGACCTTGGCCGGCCGGGCCGGTGCCGTACTGCTGCTGACCCCGCGCGGAGCCGCGACGAGGCGGCTGGAGCGGGCACCGGCAAACAGATCCCGGCGGATCACCCCCACCACCGTGAACACGAAGATCCACAGCAGGACGATGAAGCCGACCCGAGCGACGGCAACGACGAATTCGGGCAAGGTTAGCCATCCACTCGGAACGTGAGCGTGGTCGTCCCGAGCTGGATCATGTCACCGGGGTTCAGGGCCACTGCGGAGACCCGCTGCCCGTTGACCATGGTCCCGTTGGTCGACCCCAGATCGGTCAGCACCACTTGAGCACCGTCGAAGTCGAGCCGGGCGTGTCGGCGGGAGATCCCCACGTCCGGCAGTCGCAGATTGGCCTGGTCACCCCGGCCGATCACGGTCGAACCCATCTGCAGCGGATAGGTCCGCCCGTCACCCGAGACCAGCCGTACGTTGCGGGCGCCGGCCGGCGAGTGCGGCGGTTGACCGTACCCCCCGCCCTGCTGGTCGTACGGCGGATAGCCGCCCTGACCACCGCCGGGCATGTCGTACCCGGGCTGCTGCACCGGCGCGACGTCGCCGCCGGTGAAGACTTCGGCGGTCACCCGGAACATCCCGGTGTCGAGCCCGTCGCCGCGCTCGATCTCGACGATCACGTCGCCGTAGACCGTCCAGGCCTGCTCGCCGATGAACTCCGCCTGCGACTGGGCGAGCTCCTGGGCCAGAGCCGCCGCGTACGGAGCCAGCCGGCTGTGGTCGTACGGCGAGAGATCGATCACGTAGCGGTTGGGCACCAGCGTGCGCCCGCCAGCCAGGATCGCCTTGTGGGCCTCAGCCTCCCGCTGCATCGCGTTGAGGATCTCCACCGGGTGCACGACACCCTTGAACACCTTGGCGAAGGCCCCTTCGACTAGGCCTTCCAGACGCTTCTCGAAGCGTTGCAGCACGCTCACCGGCTCCTCCTCGGGTTCCGAGGACATGATGGTATCCGGCCGTCGCCCGTGCCACCCGCACGCCGATCGACCACCGCTCCCGGCCTGTCCCGAACGACCGACCCGCCCCGTGCTACTCTTCGCCAGGCGTCGCGGGCGATATCCAGCTCGGGGCGACCAGGGACAGCGTAGTATGTCCCGGCACCTGCCAGCGGGTGGCCCCGACCGACACCCCCACCGGGATCGGGAAGGACCGGCCGGGTTAGTCTTTCTACCGACTGTCCCGGACAGCATCCGGGGAAGTGGCGGAATGGCAGACGCGCACGGTTCAGGTCCGTGTGCCCGAAAGGGCGTGGGGGTTCAACTCCCCCCTTCCCCACCAGCAGGTCGGGCGGCATCAGCCGCCTGCACCAGCTAGCAACGATTGAGAAGGCTCCGCCCGACGGCGGGGCCTTCTTCACATATCGCCCGGATATCCTGTTGACCGTTTACTCCACCCCCCAGCTCAGGAGTGTCGTGTGAGCGTCGCGTTGGTTACCGGTTCCGGCGGTCTGATCGGATCGGAGGCGGCCCGGCACTTCGCCGGACTCGGCCTGGATGTGGTGGGCATCGACAACGACATGCGCCGCGAGTTCTTCGGCCCCGAGGCGTCCACCGCCTGGAACGTCGAGACGCTGCGGCGTGACCTCGGTGCGGCGTACACCCATGAAGCGGTCGACATCCGCGACCGCGACGCCCTGGCGGGCCTGTTCCGGCGGTACGGCCGGGACATCGCCGTGGTGATCCACACCGCCGCGCAGCCGTCGCACGACTGGGCGGTCCGTGACCCGTTCACCGACTTCGACGTCAACGCCGGCGGCACCCTCAACGTGCTGCAGAACGTCCGGGAACACTGCCCGGAGGCGCCGGTGATCCACTGCTCCACCAACAAGGTGTACGGCGACCGGCCGAACAGCCTGCCGCTGATCGAGCAGGAGACCCGGTGGGAGATCGCCCCGGACCACCCGTACGCCGGTGGGATCACCGAGGACATGTCGATCGACGCCTGCCTGCACTCGGTCTTCGGCGCGTCGAAGGTCGCCGCCGACATCATGGTGCAGGAGTACGGCCGCTACTTCGGCATCCGTACCGCCTGCTTCCGGGGCGGCACGCTGACCGGCCCGGCGCACTCGGCGACCGAGCTGCACGGCTTCCTCGGCTACCTGATGCGCTGCAACATGGAGCGACGCACCTACAAGATCTTCGGGTACGGCGGCAAAATGGTCCGCGACGCGATCCACAGCCACGACGTGGTCTCCGCGTTCGAGGCGTTCTTCCGCGACCCGCGCCCGGCGGCGGTCTACAACCTCGGCGGCGGCCGGCACTCCAACTGCTCGCACCTGGAGGCGTTCGCCCTGGCCGAGCAGATCACCGGCCAGCAGATGATCACCGAGTACCAGGAGGCGAACCGGGTCGGCGACCACCAGTGGTGGATCGGCTCGAACGCCGCTTTCCAGCGGGACTACCCTGGCTGGAAGCAGGTCTACGACGTACCGATGATCCTGCAGGAGATCTACCAGGCCAACGTCGACAAGTGGGTGCCCGGGAAATGATCGACCAGGGCAAACGCAACCTGCTCGGGGTGCTGGTCGACGCCGTCGACTACGAGGCCGCCACCGAGCGGGTGATCGACGCCGCCCGGGAGCGCCGGCCGCTGGCGTTGACCGCACTCGCCGTACACGGGGTGATGACCGGGGTCCTCGACCCTGCGCACAACGCCCGGCTCAACTCGTTCGACCTGGTCACCCCGGACGGCCAACCGGTGCGCTGGGGCCTCAACCTGCTGCACGGCGCCGGTTTGAAAGACCGGGTCTACGGGCCGACACTCACCCTGCGGGTGCTGCAGCGCTGCGCCGACGAAGGGCTACCGGTCTACCTGTACGGCTCCACCGAGGAGACGCTGGACCGGCTGGTGCCGAAGCTGGAGCAGATGTTCCCGGCGCTGAAGTTCGCCGGGGTCGAGCCGTCCAAGTTCCGCGCCGTCGGCCCTGGTGAGGATGTGGAGATCGCCGACCGTATTCGAGACTCAGGGGCCCGGCTGGTGCTGGTCGGGCTGGGCTGCCCCCGCCAGGAGGTCTTCGCGTACGCCATGCGCCCGCTGCTGGACATGCCGCTGATGGCGGTCGGCGCCGCCTTCGACTACCACGCCGGGCTGCTGCGCAAGCCGCCGTCCTGGATGCAGCGGTACGGCCTGGAGTGGCTGTGGCGGCTCGGGCTGGAGCCGAAACGGCTGTGGCGCCGGTACGTAATCCTCAACCCGGCGTACCTGAGCCGGCTGGGCGCACAGAAGCTGGGCGTTTGGCAAGCTACCCCGCCAAAGGCCGCCACCGACCGCCCCGCCACCTTCGCCGTCTGACCACCTCACCCGGCTCCGGTAACACGACCGAGACGACCAACTCGGGGAGGATTGGTGGAAATGATGACCTATTCCGCGTCCTGCAGGCGGGGCGGCGACTGGTGGGCCGTTAGCGTTCCCGAACTCAAAGGCCTTCACACCCAGGCTCGCCGTCTTGACCAAGTCGCCGCCATGGCTCGCGAGGCGATCGCCCTACTGCTTGAGGTCGATCCGGCCACAGTAGACATTGAGGTACGTCCAGAGCTACCCGGAACAGTCACGGCAGCACTGGACGCCAGGCAGGCCGCTCGGGACGCTGACGAGAAGGCCGAACAAGCGACCGCCACGGCTATACGGGCTCTCCTGAGCGACGGTTACACCGTCCGGGATGCGGGTGCCCTTTTGGGACTGTCACCCCAACGCATCTCACAGATCGCCGCTCGAAACACTACGCGACCCACGTCAAGCGCAGCGTAGGGATACGATTCGCTGCTGCCTCTGGCTACATGTACTGGGCGGCGGTCTGCTCGACTTCGCGGATGAACTCCTCCAGCTCGGCCTCGGTCCACTGTTCGTCTTGTAGCAGCGTACCGAGGATCACGATCTGCGCTGGGAAGGAGACCTCGGCATCGACCCCGTCGAGAAGTTCCGCCTCTCCCAGCGCCGCACGGATGAGACCTTCCAGCTGAAGTGCAGGCAGATCCTTGCCCCGTTGGTACTGGTCACGGACCTGTGCGACGAACGCAGACACCTTGTTGAGGTCAGGCTCCGGCCCAAAGTGGCGGTCGACGGCGATCGCGAACGCCGCGCCGATCACCGGGACCGCGCCGTGCCAGTTCGTCCTGCCAAGAACCTCAGTCAACCGGTCGATCGTTCCCCAGTCCCGTCGAGCCATTGCCCGGATCAGATCGCCGAGTTCAGTCGGAACGCTCACGTTGACGCAACCTCGCTAAACCTTGTCGGATGTATCGGTCAGCCCGGCGGGCTGCCAACCCAGCGATAAGAGCTGCCACGACGAGGTGGCCCGCCGCGTCGCCGGCTTCGAGCTTCGGTCTCGTGTCCGTGAAGGCCACTGTAGGGGCCGATGTGCCCGTGGTTGACTGCGACCCTGGCGGGGGAGTCGCCAGGTCCCGCAGGATGTTGAGACCCGAGTCGCCCAGCTCAGCGGTTGTCTTGGCCGTGTCCTGAACATCCTCCGTTCGACGCGCCAGACGGTCCAAGAAGCTGCCGACGCCTCGGCGGGACTCGGAGCGGCGGGTGGTGTCGGCCAGGAGTTCTTCGCCGGTCGGGCCGGTGAGTGTGGGTTCGGTGGGTGCCGAGCCGGGGGCGATACGGTTGGCGTAGGCGTTGAGGTGCCCGGCGGCCTCCATGAGCAGGCGGGCGACCTTTCCGGCCTTGTCTGCGGCGGTCTTCCACTCGGTGGTCGCGTTCGTGACAGCGTGCGCCGACGCTCCTACGCTCGCGGCGGAAAGGGACCGGTGTGCGTCGGTCACTTCCTGTTGGGCATGCAGGGCTGTCGCGGCGGCCGAGCTGAGACCGGTCGATGCCCGAGCGAGCTGCGCGATGACTTCGGCGACCGTCCCAGCCATCACAAACCCGCGCGGTACGTGTCGACCAGCTCGGTGCCGGCGTCCAGCCGGGCGATCGCCAACTTGATCTCGCGGAGCGCGGACGTGGCCTCGGTCAGGGCGTCGGTAGCCAGTTCATGGTTGCTGCCCTGACAGGTGTAGGTCGCCAACTCCAGGGCCTCGCCCGCTGTAGTGGCAGCCTGTTGCAACGTGTTCCTGCCGCTGCGGGCGCTTTCCTGGCCCCTACCCAGCTGAGCCTTGACCTCGTCGACGCTCACCGAGCCGGCCTCCCCGGTCGCGGAGCCGCCGTACCGGAAGGCGACTCACGTTCGTCAGGTAGGTCCGACCATAGTCGACCAGCCACGGACCGGCGACCCTGCGCGACGGATATCCGTCACCCACGCTTGGGCCGCCGCAGTCCGCCCGGCGCTCGTTGTCGACGTACCAGCCGTGCCGAGTTGGGCACTGGCAAGCGCACCCAGCCCCTGGCTGCGTTCGGCGGCTGGCCGCGCACCTGCTGTAGGTCCAGGTCGGTGGCGTTGGGTGACAGGCATTGTTGAGCTAACGATCCCCATGGCGTCCGGATTTGCCGATGTCAGGATGTTCGCTCGGCGACTTCGTGGTGTGATGACAGGGCCAGCACTATGAGGAGGCGTCGTCAGTGTCCGACTATCCGGTTCTCATGCACACCGCCCTGGACGCCACCGACGCCCGGGCCCTCGCTGAGTTCTACCGGGAGTTCCTCGGACTGCAATACCGTCCTGGTGACGAACCTCCGGCTGACGGAACCACCGATGACGAAGACTGGCTCGTCCTGGTCGACGGCAACGGCAACCGCAAGCTTGCCTTTCAACAGGTGCCTATATTGGCGCGGCCAACCTGGCCGTCACACGACGTTCCGAAGCAGATGCACCTGGATCTCCACGTACCAACCGTCAACGAGTTGGAGCGACACCGTCGACGAGCCGAGCAGCTCGGAGCCAGCTTGCTTCACGACCGCACCCAGAATTCAGAGGAGCCTCTCTACGTTCTCGCCGATCCGGAGGGACATCCGTTCTGCATCCTCGTCGGCTCGGGGTAGGCCAACGTACGGATCTGCCGCTGACAAGGCGCGGTCGCCGCTGCTACCGAGACTGGGGCAAGGCGGATGGCGTGCGGTCCAGATCGTCAAGCAGCGCCTGCAACCGGTCCCGGCATCGCAGGACTAAGCCGGAGATGCCGTCGAAGGTCTCGGCGTCGACAACGCCGCTCTCGAACCACATCGCACGCACAGCCGACCGGCCCTGCACCAGGTAGTTCCCGGCAGCCTCGACCAACCCAACGAACTCTCCACGGCGGTCCAGCGGGGCGAGCTGAGCGACACCTCGTGCCGCTCGCAAGGGCTCGCCCGGAGCACCGAAGATCGTGGCACCGTCGCCGCCGGCCTGACCGGCACCGATCCTCGCGAGCAGGTACTCCAACTCGGTCGCGGCCAACGTCAACCTGCCGACGGCCAAGACCGTCTCGTCGGTAAGTCGCCGCATCGGACAACCGTAGCGGACCCGGCACCACGTCGAACGTCCTCACATGCCGCGACTCGCGGAGCACCCGACGGCGCAGCTGTCAGCGACCGTACGACGAGTCGTGCAGGAGCAGCTCGAAGGCCGGCCCCCGGCGGAAGGGCAGCCAACCGGCGGCCAGGGCCTGGCGGACGCCAAGAGCCACGGTGCCCGGCAACACCGGCTGGCTCGGTAATCCGAGCCAGTTGCCGGGATGAGCGCAAGGCAACGATGCCACCATCAGGGCGCCTGGCTGCTCCTCACGCTCGACAACGAAGCTCAGCCGCGACCAGCCGAGGGCTTGACAGTAAGTGGGTCTATGCCGAACCGACCAGCGGTAGGCCACGCCATCCACCGTGATCCTCCGAGGACCCCTTACTGCCAACGTCATTCGCACCCCACCGGTCTCGGCCATCCCCGTGACGGGCACTGTAGCGAGAACCCCGTAGCGCCACTATCGGTAAGGCGTAGCCCGCTGCTCAAAGCCTCCGCATCTGCCGCGATCCGGTGCGAGCACCTAACCCAGCTGTTACGGAGCGTAGCCGGCATACACTACGCGGCGCTCTAGGCTGTGGGCATTCGCCGGGAGCGTGGCAGCCTTGCCACGAACTCGGCAGCGAGGATTACATCTCCATGGCTTGCTCGGCGACGTACGTGCCCTTGCCCTGGTGGCCTTCGACCAGGCCACGGTCGCGCAGCAGCCGCAGGGCGGCTTGGGCTGTGGAGACGCTGACCTTGTACGTGTCGGAGAGCTGGGCGTATGTCGGCAGCTTGTCGCCCGGCGACAGCTCACCGGACCGGATCTGCTGGGTGATGTCATCGACGACACGTAGGTAGTCGGCAGGTCGACTGGGCATTTCAGGTACTCCTCGCAACTTCACCTCATGTGCCCATCATGCAAATATCGCACATTTCCAGTCTTCAGTACGTCAAGCGCCACGGCAACGCGCCGCCATACATAGGGACGGAGCCGCTGCTGCGCCTTCTCCGCCGTACAAGACTCGAATGTAGACAGCTCAGTATCCGAAATCTTGAGCCCGGTAATCTGCTCATCGGTCAGCTCGCCGCCGTCAAAGATGAACGAGAGCAGGTCGTCCCAGGGTCCGTGTGGTGACACCCAATCGACCACCAGCAGCCCGGCTACGTGCACGTCCAGCCGCAGGTAGGACGGCAGCTACTTCTCCGCTACGTACACGCCGCGACCGGAATGTCCGACGACGAGGTCTCGGTCGTGCAGGAGTGAGACGGCGCGGTACACGGTTGCTGGGCTGACGTCGTACTGGTCGGCAAGCTGGGCGGTACTGGGCAGCTTGGTGCCAGGCGGTAGTTCGCCGCTCTTGATCTTCGCGGTCAGTTCGTCTGCGATCCGTCGGTAATCGGCTGGTGCTGAGGGCATGGCACATCCCCTTGGTTCGGCACCACTATTCGATCACGCACAACCTCCGTCAGCAAGTGATGCAAGAAACCTGGGGTCCGAGGGTTTACCTACATCAGCTGTTGACGTAGGTTGGTGCTCGGTCAGCCCCTTGGTTCGGCAAACCCGGCGGTCGACCCCGTCAGGGCGGCACCAGCTCTGCCGTCCTGACGGCCCTCACCACGCGGCCCTGCGTGCGTACCGCCGATTGAGGCTGCGCGCGCAGGGCGGGCGGCCCGACCTCCGCACCCCCGTTCGGGGTCGGGCCGCCCTTCCACCCGCTCTACCCCGAAGACCATGCACGACCCGCGTGCTTGAAAGGCGACCTACCATGCGCAGACTCCTCGACTTCCTCCGCGTGAAGATGCCGGCGGCTGATCGGTAGCGTGCCGGCCGACCGGTCGCCGGCGGACCCCCGGCCCGGCGACGAGTTGATCATCGACGGCAGGGCGAGTGTGCAGTTCGCGGCCGGGCGAGGTTTCCGGTTCCGGGTGACGACAGTGGACAAGCGCTGGACATACGAGGGCTGGGTCTGGTTGGCCGGGTACGTGTTGGCACCGGACGGTGAAGCCCGCGAACGGCGGGAGATCTTCGTCCAGCGCGACGGTCTCCGCTGGGCTCGCACCCCACCCCGACACCGCTGACCAGGGCGGCGGCACAACTGCGACGTAAGCCGCGCCGTCTCGACCCGTACCCCTGAAGGTTCCCGACTCTTGGAAGGTGGTTCCTGCTGTGCGTAGGTTCTTTGACCTGTTCCGTCGACCGCCGGTGCGGAGCCGTCGCAACCGGCGGTTGCTCGCCGAAATCGCCCGTCACAACCAGCGGCCGACCGACTCTGCCGCCGGCGAGCGCCGGCCGGTGCGGCGAGCCCCGAACACCGTCGGCCACTTGTACGGCAGGCCGGTGCGGCCGTCGATCAGTCCCGGTCTGGTCCGCGACCGCCGGTTCGGCGACCGAACCCGGCGCGGCTGCGACCCCACCGAGGTACGCACGTTCCTGCACCTGGTCGCCGACGAGCTGACCGCCCTGCGCGCCGAACTGGCCGCCACCCGCGACGAGAACGTACGGATCAAGCAGGCGTTGCGGGACTGGCAGTCACAGCAGTTCCAACAGTTCCAGGCAGGGGCGGGGGTGACGGGGTGACCGGGGTCAACGGGGTGCCGGCCGGCCCGGTCCGCGTCGTCGGGTTCGGGTCCGAGCGGCGGCGGGCGCAACTCGTGGTCACCGTCGCCAACCTCGACACCGGGCAGGTGGCCTCGACCAGCCTCGTGCCGGGCTCGTTCACGCCGCTACCGACACCAAACGGCACCTGGTGGCTGCCGTACGCGCCGATCGTCACCGACCTCGCCACCCGCGCCGGGGTGGCTGCCGCGACACTGTGCGATCCGGACTTCCCCGACGAACCCGGCCGGCTCCCGTCGTCCGGGCTGACCCTGCCGATCCAGTGGCAGCCCGGCACCCCGGAGCGGGACCGCCACCGGTGGGAGGCGTCGGCGCTCGCCAACCGGCTCACCGCGCCGTGGCTGGTCCTGATCGGCCGCAGCAGCGCACCGCGGCCACCGGGCGACCCGGCCCGGCTGCTCGGCCGGCTGTGCGCGCTCGCCGACCAACTCCACGTCGACCTGGTCCTCGAAGCCCGACCAGCGTCGACCCCGAGCGGGCTGAGCTGGGACATCCGGTACGAACTCGCTGGCGGGAAAGTGCCCGACTACCCGCACCGCTGGGTAGCCGACCTGCCGGCGGCGATCGCCTCGATCAGCCCGGAACGGGCCGCGTCCGGGCTGGCCGTGGCCGACTGGAACCTGCCCGCCCACTACCTCACCGAGGCTGCCCTCACCCCGCACCCGGTGCCGGTCGGGCTCGACGGTCACCCCGGCGGCCACGACCTCGACCAACTCGAACGACGCATGATCGCCGACGCCGAGCAGCACGGCGGCGCGCAGGCGATCTGGCGTAACCGGCACTGGTGGCACACCAGCCTGCGACCCGACGACACCGAGCCGGGCGGGGTCGGCGGCAGGTTCCGGCGCGGCTGGGAGCCGCCAGCGCCGAGATACTGGGGCGAGCCGATCCCCACCCACCCCTGCCCGCGCTGCACCAACGCAACAGATCCGCCGTACTGCACCGACTGCTACGGCACCCGCCGGGTCCGGCACGGCGCCGTCGTCACCGTCACCGACCTGCGCGGCCGCACCGTGCACCGTAACTGGCGACCCGACGACGACCCCACCGGACCTACTCTCGCCCACACCGACCGACCATCCGGCACCAGCGTGTGGCAGTTGCCCGAGCACTACCGGATCGGCTCCCTCGCCGCCGAGTTCGGCGTACAGCCCACCGACCTGACCGACATCGACGGCGAGCACGTCATCGACCAGCACCTGCGCAACGGGGTCAGCCAGATCCACCACGGCCGCGACCCGCTCGCCGCGTACCTCGCCGAAGCCGCCGCCGCCCACGACGGCGCCCGCGTCATCGCCCGCGCCACCGACTGGCCCGGCCCCACCCTCGACCAGCTGGCCCGACTCGTCACCGGACTCGGCCTCGCCCTCGACATCACCGTCGTCGACCACCGCGACAGCATCGGCCGACCGGAGCTGATGCAGGGCCACACCTGGTCGGTCCAGGTCGCCGACCCGGCCACCCCGCCGACCGTCGACCCGGTCCCCACCAGCGCCGCCCTGCCAGAAGCTGTCGCCCTCTGCCACCGCTACCTCTACGGCGCGCTGCGCGCGACCATCCCCACCGACCCCGAGAAGCCCATGTCCGTCCCCCACCGGCCGGCGACCGCCGGCCCAGCTCCCGACACCACCAGCTTCATCACCGAGGTACGCCACCAAGCCGCCACCCACCCCGGCACCCCGGCTACCGTCCGCATCCACCCCGACCGCACCCACCCCACGGCAACCTGATGACATTTCATGAGTACGCCGGCCGAAGCACGCACCCCGTGGGAGACTTCATGCGGCCGCAACTGAGCCGAGCCCCTACATCCCCCCGTCGATTTGAAAACGGGAACTGCAAATTTAGCCGGCAGATACTAACCGTCCTGGTAAAGACATATTGCCGGGTTCGTTACAAACTATCGCAAACTGCCGGTGGCGAAGAGAGCGCAGCCAGACCGCGATTCACCCCATCGCCACCGGCAAAGCCAGCGAGCTAAATATCAGAGCCGATCCTCAAGAGCCACTAACAAACGCGGACGGCATCGAGAATGTTATCGTATGGACCCATTCCAGTATTGTACTCGAACGCATAGGAGCTAAACAGGAGGGTCCATTGGTTGACGCCGTTCCAGTTGTAGAAATGGCTAGCAGTATTTGGTGTTTGATTGTTCACCCAGGATGAGATTCGATCGTTCCAGTACCCACCCCCAGGGAATGGAATGGCACCAAGATCCTTGAACTGGCAGTAATAAAAAGAGATGATCGCACTACTAGGATGCAAATTTGGTTCTGTATAAAGACAAAGATATTCATAGTAGCAGCCGTAGAAATAGTCATCTGCGGCGGGCGAAATTGGCTCGGCGTTCTTGGCTACATGAACTGCGGACGGTGCGGGTGGAGCGATGCGCTTAGTGACGGTCGGCATTTCAGCTGCGGTGGTGTTGGCGAAGCGCTTATCCCGCGGATGATCGGCAGGCAGTGTGACGAGCACGCCGGGTGCCGCTCGGACCGTGTTCTCGTCGATAGCGATAGATCCTGGATAATAGTCCAGCAGAGACTGGAGTGCCATCGAGTGTTGAGGCGTTGCTGGAAGACTCTTAGCCTGCACTGGTGAGGCCGCTGAGGTCAGGATAACCATCGACACAGTCACAAATGTCAAGAGCGTGCGTCCAATACGTTGGTTCACCAAGATCTGGACTCCCCCTGCTCCATACACACTGGAACGGGTGACGCAAGCTGTTTCCTAGCAAGCTAAAACCAATCGCGACAGGCACCCGTAGGTCGATCCACGGCGGTCGACCCACAGCCGATTGTATCGGCATCTACCGATGCACAGAGGTTTTTTGAGCGGATTGCGGTGCGCCATGCTCGCCTTCCATGATCGACATGACAGAGAGTGCTTGTAGGACGACCGCCTGATGCCAGGGCTAGCAGGGGAGATCTAACCCGAGTTAGCCGAAGGAGTGACAGAGTGCGATCGGATAACAGAATGGTAACAACGTCGATTATGGTTCGTGCCTCAGTCAGGCCGGCGACCTACCTGCGTCGTTCACGATGACCTGGCGTAGCAGGGCGCTGTTGGTGGTGCCGAGGAACACGAACGACGTCGCATCGAAGATGAGCGTCGTCCCTTCGGGCATGCCCACCGCTACCCCATCCCGGTTGGCAAGGTCTCGTGCCTGCTGTCGGACGGTCACGCCTGGCAGCGAGGCCAACGCGTCGAACAAAGCGCTTCGCTGAGGTGAGGTGAGGTACCTACCACCGACCAGCAACTCACCGGCCCGCTGGAAGACGAGCGCATCAGTTGCTCTGCCACCTGGGGAGGCAGAGGACGTGACCCGCAGCTCTGACTGCGCTTCCCCCCCCGAAGACACATCGGCTCGGAGCCAGTCGAGCACCGCTGCTGGGCTGTCCGGCATCTCCGCGTCGTACCCCCGCTGCAGCGCACACGGCTGGTCACTGATCGGATCGGCGGCTGGACCGGAACGATTCGGTGAGCAGGCCGGCAGCACTAGGTCGTTTGGCTCGGCCTGGTCCTGCTGGTACGCCCTGTCCCGGATCAATCCGTCCTGAGCACCGTCTGCCGAAAGCCAGATCTGCCGCAATACCCGCGGCCCGTCTCTAATGGTGAAGCCACCGTCCGGATGCTGCACCTGGTTGATCGGGCTCGCCACTGTCTCGGTGAACACGAACTGTCCAGTTTCCGGGACGGGGAGGTCCGCTTCGTGAGCCACCAAGGCGGCGGTACGCAGGATGGAAGAAGCCTCGGCCGTGCCCGACGATGGCGCTGATCCACCTACCGGCCACCCGCCCCCTACGGCTGCGGTGGCGAACACGAGAACGGCAGCTAATGCCGCTCCTGCTAGGCCGAGGTTCAACCGCCGGCCGGGCCATACCGTGCCGCCGCGCGGCACTCCTGTCTTCGGGCTGGGTCCATCGAGGATGCGGTCACGCCAGGCTGTCGGTGCATCCCCGGCGTCCGGAGCCAAGTCGGCACCGAGTTCCTTGAGCCGATCCATCTCACTCACGCCCTGCTCCATCTCCTCCACCATCGCTCCTCGCGCTCAGTACCTGTCAAAGTGCTCCGGGCCGGGTCGCTCTCCAACACGTCCCGCATCCTGCGGCGTGCCCGGTTCAGTCGTGATCGGACCGTGCCGATCGGGATTTGCATGACTCGAGCGACCTCCTCGTAGCTCAGGTCGCCCCAGGCAACCAGGAGAAGCACGTCCCGCTCCTTGCGGCCGAGCCGGGCGAGCGCCGTGGCCAACGGTCCTCGCCACGCCTGGGCAGACGCTGCGGCTGCCACCCGATCCGCCAATGCCTCTTCGCCACCGTCGGGCTTCACCCGCAGATACGCCCGGTACCGGGCGCTCTCGGCGCGGTAATGTCGGGCCAACTCACGGTGCACGATCGCGAGCAGCCACGGAAACGCGTTGGGATAGCCAGGGTCGTAGGTGTGCCGGGCGCGGAACGCGGCCACGAACGCGTCCGCGACGACGTCCTCGGCAATCTCCCGGCCCACCCGTCGGTAGGCATAGCCGTACAACATCCCGGCGTGCTTCTCGTACACCTGCGCGAATCGATCGGGGTCGTCGAGCGACGCGACGATGATCGCAGCATCATTGGTCGACTCCGCCGCAATGCCCCTCACCCGGAGCCCAGCGGTGGCGATAGGTTCACGATCATCTTTCCTTCCTGTCTGCATCCTCTCAGCTATCTCTATGCGCGAGCGCGAGATCGGGTTCACAGTCCACCAGCCAATCCCGAGGTTGACTTGACCCTGCAGTCATAACGCATTCAAAATGAAGTCATGGCTGTAGTGCTCACCATCCGCGACGTGCCAGAGGAGGTACGGGACCTCCTGGCCCAGCAGGCCCGCGAGCGCGGCCAGTCGCTGCAGGCGTACCTGCTGGCAGTCCTCAACCGTCAGGCCGACTTCTGCCGCAACCGGCAACTCCTCACCGAGCTCGGCGACGAACTCGACGACCGCAGCGGCGGAGCCGGACCGACCGCGCCGGACGCCTCCGACCTGCTCGCCCGTTCCCGCGCTGAACGGGATTTCCCGGACTCCGCGCACTCCGGGCGAGACGTCGGGTGATCGTCGTCGACGCCTCGGTCCTCGCCAGCGCGCTCGTCTACAGCGACGACCGCGGCCGCAAGGCCCGCGTTGTCCTGAGCCGAGACCCCGAGTGGGCGGCACCGGAGCACTGGAAGGTCGAGGTCTTCTCCGTCATGCGAGGGCTCGCCCTCGGCGGAAAGATCACCAACGAGACGGCGGCGCGGGCGGTCGACCGGATCAGCCGCCTCGGCGTCGACACCGTCCCGATCGACGACCTGCTCACCCGGATGTGGCAGGTCAAGGCCAACATCAGCGCGTACGACGCCCCCTACGTCGCCCTCGCGGAACGCCGCGCCCTGACGCTGGTGACCGCCGACGGCAAACTCGCCCGCGCGGCGAGCGCGTACTGCCGGGTCGAACTCGTCGCGTAGCGGGACGTGGGGTCCGGTGGTCAGGTCTTCCGCCTAGGCAAGCGCTTTCCTATGCTGATCCGATGATTCGGATCGACGACGCGCTGACCCCGGCCAGCCTGCAACCCAGGATCGACCGCCTCTGGGAAGCCTCCGCCCACAAGATCGACTCGATCGAGAAGACCTGCCCGCCCGGGTCGGCGTCGCCGGTCTTCACCGTCGACGGCCGGTACGCCGCGCGCGGCTGGACCGAGTGGACCCAGGGCTTCCAGTACGGTTCGGCGCTGCTGCAGTTCGACGCCACCGGCGGGCAGCGATTCCTGGACTCCGCCCGTGAGTTGACCGTCGCCGTCATGGCCAGCCACGTCAGCCACATCGGCGTGCACGACCACGGATTCAACAATGTCAGCACGTACGGCAACCTGTGGCGGCTGATGGCCGAGGGGCGGCTCCCGCACGACCGCGCCGAGCGCGACTTCTACGAGCTGGCGTTGAAGCTGACCGGGGCGGTCCAGGCGGCCCGCTGGCGGGACACCGCCGACGGCACCGGCTACGTCTACTCGTTCAACGGGCCGCAGTCGCTGTTCGTCGACACCATCCGCTCCTGCCGTGCGCTGGCGGTGTCCCACCTGCTCGGCCACGCGCTCATGGGTGAACAGGACGAGCGAATCTCGCTGCTCGGCCGGCTGATCGAGCATGCCACCAACACCGCCCGGTACAACGTCTTCTACGGCGAGGGGCGGGACAGCTACGACATCCGGGGTCGCACCGCCCACGAGTCGATCTTCAACGTCAACGACGGCCGGTTCCGCTGCCCGAGCACCCAGCAGGGCTACTCACCGTTCACCACCTGGACGCGCGGGCTGGCCTGGGCGATGCTCGGCTTCCCGGAGCAGCTCGAATACCTGGCGGTGCTGCCGGACGGCGACCTCGAACCGTACGGCGGGCGGGCCGAGGTGACCGCGATGATGCTGCGGGCCGCCACCGCCACCTGCGACTTCTACCTCGAACACACCCCGACCGACGGCATCCCGTACTGGGACACCGGCGCACCCGGCCTGGCCTCGCTCGGCGACTACCTGGATCGCCCGGCGGACCCGTACAACGATCATGAGCCGGTCGATTCGTCAGCCGCCTGCATCGGCGCACAGGGGCTGCTGCGACTCGGCCGCTACCTGACCGGTGCCGGGCAGCCCGACGCCGGTCGCCGCTACTGGCAGGCCGGGCTGACGGTGGCCGGCACCCTGTTCGACGAGCCGTACCTGAGCACCGACACCCGCCACCAGGGACTGATCCTGCACTCGATCTACCACCGACCGAACGGCTGGGACCACGTGCCGGCCGGCAGCCGGGTGCCGCACGGCGAGTCGAGCATGTGGGGCGACTACCACGCCCGCGAACTGGCGCTCTACCTGCAGCGGGTGGCCCGCGACGAGCCGTACTACACGTTCTTCGGCCCGGCCGACGCCGGCGCCACCGACGGCACGGGCAGCGCCGACAGCGCGGGCACCGTCGGGGGCGGGCGGTGACCGCCTCCGCGCGGGTCGCCATCGTCACCGGCGGTTCCCGGGGGATCGGGCGCGGGATCGTGCTGTCGCTCGCCGCCGCCGGGTACGACGTCGTGGTCAACTACGCCCGGAACGCGACGGCAGCCCAGCAGGCCGGCGAGCAGATCGAGGCGGCCGGCCGGCGGGCGCTACTGGTCGGCGCGGATGTGTCGGTCGGCGCGGACCGGCAACGGCTGGTCGATCAGACCGTCGCGACCTTCGGCCGGATCGATCTGCTGGTCAACAACGCCGGTGTGGCCCCAGATGTGCGGGCGGACCTGCTCGACGCGACGGAGGAGTCCTTCGACCGGCTGATCGACATCAATCTGAAGGGTCCCTATTTTCTGACTCAGCAGGTCAGCCGAGCCATGATCGACATGGTGGCGGCCGGCACCGTCACCGCGCCGAAGATCGTCATCGTCTCGTCGATCAGCGCCTACACGGCGAGCGTCAACCGGGGCGACTACTGCGTGGCCAAGGCCGGCCTGGCGATGACCACCCAGTTGTACGCCGCCCGACTGGCCGAGCATGGCATCAACGTCTACGAGATCCGGCCCGGCATCGTCGCCACCGACATGACCGGCCCGGTCCAGGCGAAGTACGACGATCTGATCTTCAACCAGGGTCTGACGCCGATCCGCCGGTGGGGGCAGCCGGACGACGTCGGGCGGGCCGTGGTGGCGGTCGCCACCGACCTGCTGCCGTTCAGCACCGGCCAGGTGATCGACGTCGACGGTGGCTTCCACGTACGGACGCTGTAGTAGCCAGCGGACGCCCAAGCCTGCCGGCACCCCCTACGGGTGACCGATAGGGGGTCGACCAGGGCTGCACCCGGAGGTGCCGACGTCGACCGGCCGGCAGGATTCGGAGCATGGACACCGCTCTGGTCGGCTGGTTGGCGTTGACCGGTGGCTGGCTCGCCGCCGCCGTGATCGCCGAGTCGCTGCCGTCGGCGGGCAGCCCGGCGGCGCTGCGGCGCCGGGTCGGCTGGCTGACGGCGTTCGTGCTGGCCGGTCTGGGCGGGATCGCCGGGTTGATCGGGGGCGGGGCGGCCAGCGCACAGATGCTGCTGCTCGCCGTACCGGCGGTGGCGGTCGCGGTGGTGACCCTGCCGCGCCTACGGCGGCTGTACGGCGGATCGGCGGCGTTCGTCACCGCGCCCGCCGCGCCGAGTCCGCCGGGGTTGCTGGCCCGCGCGGCGCACCCGTTGGTGGCGTTGCCGGTGCAGGTGACGGCGGTGGCGCTGGTGCCGGTGGCGGCGCGGTACTTCGGTGGTGTGCCAGGGCTGGGGGCGGTGGCCGACGGGCTGGTGCTGACGGTGGCGGTGATCCTGCTGGTCGCGGTCGGGGTGCGGCATGCGCTGCGGCACAGCGCGCTGGCTGAGCAAGCTGGGCACGGTTGAGCCCCGGGACGCGCCCGGGGCTCAACCGTGGGTCAGTCCAGGTCGAACTCGCCGTCCCGGGCACCGCCGAGGAAGGCGTCCCACTCGTCGGAAGTGAAGATCAGGACCGCTCCGGTCGGGTTCTTCGAGTCGCGAACCGCGATGGCCTGGTCGACGAACGCGATCTCCACGCAGTTGTCGCAGTTCGGCCCGCTGCGCGAGCTCTTTCGCCAGGCCGCACGGGTCAGGTCTACCCGAAGCCCCTTGACCTCGATGTCCACAATGGCTCCTTCGCGCGTTCAGCGATCATCGCGACGGACTCCTCGGGAGTGAGCGCCGCCGCGCGTATGTGATCGAAGATAAATATGTACTTGCGTAGTTCTTCGGTCTTCTCCAGGAAGAGCCCACCGGTGGCGTTCTCCGCGTAGACAACGTCCGCGTCGCTGGGCTCCGGAAAGTCGAGGATGGTGAACGTCCCGTCCATTCCCGCGTGTGCCCCCACCTCGAACGGAAGGACCTGCAGGGTCACGTTCGGCAGGTCCGCCGCCTCGACGAGGCGGTGCAGTTGGGCGCGCATCACCGCGTCGCCGCCGACCGGCCGACTCAACACCGCCTCATCGAGCACCGCCCATACATCGATCTGATCTTCCTGTGTCAGTAACGACTGACGCTTCAGTCGGACATGGACACGGTGGGCAACTTCTTCGTCGGTGATGTCGGGTCGGGCCGAGCGGATCATCGCCTGGGCGTAGTCAGCGGTCTGCAGCAGACCGGGAACCACCTGCTGCTCGTACGCGCGGACCGACCGGGCCGCCGCCTCGAACCCGACGTACGCGCCGGTGAGCACCGTGGAGTACGGATGCCACCAGCCCTTCTGCCGAGCTTCCCGGGCAATCTGCACCAGCTCCTCGGCCTCGACACCGGTCACGCCGTAGATCTCCAGCATGTCGCGGACGTCCCGCGGTGTCGCGGTGGTGTGTCCCGTCTCGATCCGGGAGACCTTGGAGGCGGAGCACTCCAGTCGTTCGGCCACCGCATCGATCGTGACTTTCGCGGCTTCCCGCCGCCGGCGCAGTTCGGCGCCGAGACGGCGGCGACGGACGGTTGGGCTTCGGCGCTCGGTCACCGGTCACCTCCGGTCAGGGGTGTATGGGGCAGTCGGCCGGACCCCGCGCACGCGGTTGAGGGGCGACGGGGGTTACGTCGCGAGCGGTCGTGCGTGGACGGGGAGGGAGGCCGACGCGGAAGAAAGCCTGTTCAGTCTGCCGCCCGTACACGTAGGACTTCAAGCAGCAATCGACTGAGTGATTTTCGCATCGCGCCAAAACCACTTTGCAACTTGCATCGAAGGCGACGGTAGTGCACCCTTTGCGTAGGCCCCAGATCACTCAGCGTTCATCCAAGATCGTATCCGCCGCGGTTGCGCCGTACCGCGACGGTGCCTGCTGTCCGGACACCCACAACGCCGTGCCCGTCTGACCACCGGCTCCACCGGTGGAGCATCCGACAGTGCCCGGTGCGAATCCGCATGCCCGGCAGCAATCGGACAACGGCAGCTCGGAAC
This sequence comes from Micromonospora sp. ABR4_055, assembly GCF_056160425.1. Classification (NCBI taxonomy): domain Bacteria; kingdom Bacillati; phylum Actinomycetota; class Actinomycetes; order Micromonosporales; family Micromonosporaceae; genus Micromonospora; species Micromonospora sp. ABR4_055. Next base: position 94,194 of record NZ_JBSWXD010000001.1, on the reverse strand, counting down.
AGGAGTAGCGGTGCTACTACCCCGCTCAGGAGACGTCCTCCACGTGACCCGTGCGGCAAGCGTGCAGTTCCTCGAGCCGCTCCTCTTCCGGGTGATCCGGGTCCACGACTGGCCGACCTACCAGGGTTGGGTCTGGCTGGACGGCTACGAACTCAACGCCAGCGGCGAGGCCGTCGACCGACGCTCCATTTTCGTCCAGATCGACGGCCTACGCCAGCTCCGGGTGGTGGCCGACCGGCCGGGTCGGACAGCCGCCCGGCGGCCGGCTTCGGCGGTGATGTCGGCGCGGGCCAGCTGACCCCGGCTCAGTCCTCTTCTCCGTCGCCCGGCTCACCGGTCGGCCCGACCGACCCGGTCGGTTCAGCCGGACCCGTCGGCTCGGAGTTGGTCGCGGCGATCACCAACAGGATCTCAGTACCGGGCGGCACCTCCACTCCGGTCGGCGGATCTGTCTCGAGCACCGTGCCAGCCGGCTGGTCCGAACCGCGCTGTTCCAGCCGGTACACCAGGCCCCGCTCATCGAGCTCGGCACGGGCGTCCGCCAGCGACAGCCCGGTCAGTGTCGGTACGACCACCAGCGGCGCCTCACTGGTCTGCTCCTCAGTCGGCTCCGGCTGCTCCTCGGTCGGCTCGGGCTGCTCCGTCTCCGGCTGCGAGGTCGGCCCCGTCGCGGTCGGAGCAGCCGTCGGCGTCGGCCCGCCCGGATCCGTGGAGTCGTCCAGCGTGCTGGCCCACCAGATCACCAGGCCGACCAACGCGACCAGCAGCAGCACCAGGACACCGATCAGGATCGGCAGCCACCACGGCCGGCCGCCGCCTTCCGTACCGCCCGGTCCCGGCCAGTCGCCGGTGCCGCCGCCACCCGCCGCCGGGCGCACCGGCACCCCGGCCCGGCCGGACCACGCCGGCTCCCGAGCACCACCGGCGGCGGAACCAGCCGGAAGGTCGGGTGCGGTCGAGCCGAGGTGCCCGCCCCGGTCGGCGACCGTCGCCCCCGGGTCGCCTCCCGGTGTGCCGGGCCGACCGAGCGGCTGGTCGGACCCACCGGTCGACTCGGCCTGGTCACCTGACCCACCGGCCCTGGTCGCCCAGGGGTCGACCGGCCGCGGCAGCTGGCTGGTGTAGTCCCCGACGTCACGCCCCGCCGAGCCGTCCTCCGCAGGATCCCTCGGTCTGTCGGCCATGACTCGTCCTCTCCGTACTACCGGTACGTGCCACCGGGCGTGACTGTCGGTAGAGCTCAAGATAGCGACCCGCCCGCCGGACAGCGTGCCCCACGCCCACGAGTCGCCGGAGTTCGCCACTACCGCTACAGTGCCCGGCATGGCCGTACGAGGCTGGGGAAGATCGGTCGCGACGGCGACCGGCATCGCTGCGGGCGCAGGTGCCGCGCAGCTCGGTCTGGGCTACGGCCTCGGCATAGTTGCCTGGTTACCGTCAGTTGACGGCGGAGGAGAGGCTTCCTGGGTCGCCAGCCTCGCCTGGGCGACGTGGATCACGGCGACCTCGGTGGTGATGGGTGCCGTCGTCGCGGACCGGCTCGCGCCGTCACCTCCCAACTCGGAACCGTCGGCCGGCGCCGATCCGGATCGAACGCCGGACAGCCTGCTGACCGCAAGCCTGTGGCGACTCGCCCTGGCCGCAGCGGCCGCGATCGGGGGAATGCTCACGGTCGCCCTGATCGCCGTACCCGCGCGCAGCGCGACCCGGGCCGACACCTTCTCCCCACAGACCATCGCCGCCGGGTACGCGATGGTGGGCGCGGTCGTCGGACTGCTGATGGCGATCTGGGCGGTCGCCTCCCGGGCGGCGGCGGCGAACGCCATCGCCACTGTCGGCTGGCTCTGGCTGCTGGCGGTGGTCGCGGTGATCGACTCGGTGATCTCCGGCACCGGGCTGACCAGCGCCCAACTCGGCGTCTGGCAGATCACTGCGGACAGCGAACAGTACTGGTTCCGCAACATCTACCTACCTGGGGCGGCGCTGTCACTGGGTTCGGCGTTCATCATCGGCGCGGTCTCGGCCTGGCCGGCCGCCCGCGACGCGCGTCGCCGGGTGGGCGCCGCGATCTCCGGCGGCGTCGGCCCGGTGCTGATCGCCGCCGCGTACTTCCTGGCTGCCCCCCGGCTGGTGGGACCGCGGGCGGAGCAACTCTCGGCGCATCTGCTCGCCCCGTACGCGGTGATCGCCGGCCTGGCCGGGTCGGTGCTGGTCACCGCGATCGCGCAGCGGCTGGAGATGTCCCGCCGGCAGCCCGCCACCGCCACCGCCACCGCCACCGCCACCGACCGCGACCACGACGGCGCTTCGGCCGCCGACGCGTCTGCCGATGGCCGGGACGATGCCTCCGGCTCCGGCTCCGCTGAAGGCCGCGACGCGCCGGTGCCGGAGCAGCCGACCAGTGGCCAGGTGGCCGACGCCCCGGCTCGGGGCACGGCTTCGGTCACCGGCGGTGGCCGGCCCAAGCCGACCACCCCCGATGGCAGCTGAACAACGCGAATCAGTCGACCGGCCAGGTGTGCACCGGTTCGTTGCTGCGTTGCAGTTCGGCGTAGCGCTGCAGCATCTGGTGCAGCGCGTCGGGTCGGGCCAGGCCCTGCTCCCGCTCGGCCCGCCAGACCGACTCGGTCTGCCAGACCGCACCGTTGCGCCTCAACCGACAGCGTTGTTCGATGATGCCGAGCAGCCGGTCACGCTGCTGTGGCGAGACACCGAACCGGTCCAGCCCGGCGTACGCCTTGGGAAGCAGGACATCCAGCACCAGATCGGTGACCGGAATCTCGCCGAGCTGCGGCCAGTGCATGTGTGCGGCGATCCCGCGCCGCGCAGCCTGGTGGAAGTTCTCCTCGGCCGCACCGAAGCTCAGCTGGCTCCACACCGGGCGGTCCGCCTCGGCAAGCTCCCTGGCCAGGCCGAAGTAGAAGGCGGCGTTGGCGAGCATGTCGACGACGGTCGGCCCGGCGGGCAGCACCCGGTTCTCCACCCGCAGGTGCGGTCGACCGTGCATGATGTCGTACACCGGCCGGTTCCACCGGTAGACGGTGCCGTTGTGCAGCCGTAGCTCGCTGAGCTCGGGCACGCCGCCGGCCTGCAGCACCTCGACCGGGTCCTCGTCGGCGCAGATCGGCAGCAACGGCGGGAAGTACCGGACATTCTCCTCGAACAGGTCGAAGATCGACGTGATCCACCGTTCACCGAACCACACCCGGGGCCGTACGCCCTGCGCCTTCAGCTCGTCCGGCCGGGTGTCGGTGGCCTGCTCGAACAGCACGATGCGGGTCTCCGCCCAGAGCTGTTTGCTGTAGAAGTACGGTGCGTTGGCACCGAGCGCCACCTGGACCGCCGCGATCGCCTGGGACGCGTTCCAGTAGTTGGCGAAGTTGTCCGGGGAGACCTGCAGGTGGAACTGCACGCTGGTGCAGCCGGCCTCCGGGGCGATCGAGTCGGTGTACGCCTGCAGCCGCTCCACCCCCCGGATGTCCAGCCGGATGTCCTCCCCGCGGGCGGCGACGATCTGCTCGTTGAGCACCCGGTAACGCCCGTTGGTGGAGATGTTGTTCAGCACCAGGTGCTGTGGGGTGAGGGTGGGCAGGATGCCGATCAGGATGATGGCCGCCTCGGCCTTCGCCGCCCGGTCACCGGCGCGAGCCAGGCTGGCCTGCAGGTCGGCTTCGTAGTCGGCGAATCCGTCGGCCTCGATCAGCCGCGGGCGCGCGTTGAGTTCGAGGTTGAACTGCCCGAGCTCGGTCTGGAAGGTGGGGTCCGCGAGGTTGGCCAGGATCTCCGCGTTGCGCATCGCGGGCTCCGCGTACGGATCTACCAGGTTCAGCTCGATCTCCAGCCCGGTCGTCGGCCGGTCGGCGTCGAACTTGAAGTCGTCGAGCATCAGCGCGAAGACGTCGAGGCAGCGGCGGACCTTTTGCCGGTAGCGTACGCGATCCTCCCGACTGAACGACGCGCGTGAACCGACATCCCTGCCCATAATGCCCTCCCCGGCGCGCCCCGAACGGCCGCCGCCACGCTCGCTGGCCGAGCGGCGCGGCAGAACCGTTCCGACTGTGTGGTGGTGCAACCCTGCTCGACCGCAGCTGTCGTCGGCTCCCCCAGCCGGGACAGGCGTTGATCGCCCCAAAGTGAGCGGACCGAAGCGCTCGGTTTCACCTTTTCACATCCGACGGGCGTCTTCTACTGGGGTTACTACAGACAGCGGCACCCCGGTCACCGAGGAGGTGGCCGGGGTGCCGCTGTGTCGCGCCGGGTACGGGCGCCGGGGTTCACCCCTGACGGATGGCCTCGCCCTCGATCTCGATCTTGATCTTCTTGCCGACCAGCACGCCGCCGGTCTCCAGGGCGACGTTCCAGGTCAGGCCGAACTCCTCACGGTCGATCTCGGTGCTGGCGGTGAAGCCGAAGATGTCCTGGCCGAACGGGCTGCGGCCGGCGCCCTCGAACTCGACGGCGAGCTCCACCGGCCGGGTCACGTCCTTGACCGTCAGGTCACCGGCGAGCACGAACTCGTTGCCGCTGTGCGAGACGATCCCGGTGCTGCGGAACTCGATGGTGGTGAACTTCTCGACGTCGAGGAAGTCGCCGCTTCGCAGGTGGGCGTCCCGGTCGGCCTGCCCGGTGTTGATGCTGGCCGCCTGCAGCACCGCGGTGACCGACGACTGCAGCGGGTCCTCGGCGACGGTGATGGTGGCGGTGGCGTCGGTGAACTCACCGCGGACCTTGCTGACCATCATGTGGCGAGCGACGAACCCGACCCGCCGGTGGGCCTGGTCGAGTTCGTAGGTGCCGGCGGTGGGAATGGTGATGCCGTTCCACTCGCGGGTGGTCTGGTCGGTGCTCATGGCTACTGCCTCTCGCGGGACATTCGGTTGAAGGGGGAACATGTGCGACAGCAACAATAGACTAGGCAATATTCCCCATGTCAAGTACTGCTACGATGACCTGGTGACCGAGAACCTCGCCGACGATCCCCGGATCACCGCGATCGGCCTCCTCTTCGAAGTCCACACCGGGCTCGCGGCCCGCTTCGCGGCGCAGTTCGAGGAGCACGGCCTGTCGACGGTCGAGTTCGAGGTGCTGATGCGGCTGCGCCGTTCCGCAGGTCACCAGCTGCGGATGACCGACCTGGCCGCTCAGGCTGCGCTGTCCACCAGTGGCGCGACCCGGGTGGTCGACCGGATGGTGCGCGACGGGCTGGTCTGCCGGCGCGCCTGCCCGTCCGACCGGCGCAGCTCGTACGCGGTGCTCACCCGGGCTGGACAGCAACGCCTCGACGACACCCTCCCCGGCCACCTGCAACTGATCGACAAGTGGTTCACCGGCCAGTTCGAGCCTGCGGAGTTGGCGACACTACTCGACACCCTCCGACACCTTCGTGACGCGGTGCATCCGCAGGCAACCGCCGGCAGTGACGAAGTGACCGCGCCGGTCCGTTGACCGACGCCGGCACCGGCAGAAGGACCGGCAGAAAGCACCCTTGATCAACGACATAAAGTTCTGAAAGCCGCAAACAGCTCGGATGGGCCGGATAGCGTACTGGCGACCGGGAACGTAACGGGGGGTGCGGCGCGAAGGCCAGGACATCTGGTCCAGGCCGGGGGGCGATTCCGCGCCAACCCGGGGGGCGTGTCGACGTCCGGCGGGCGGCCAGTGATGGCCCCGCCGCACGTCCGCGTCCTGACCTGATTCATCCCTGACCCACCGCCTCCCGTTCCCGGGGCAGCAGGGTGATCCCGGCACTGTGGCAGGCCGCCACCAACCGGTCCCGGGCCGAAGCCCGCGACGCCGTCGTCTCAGCGTGCACCACCAGCTCCACCATCGCCTCCACCGCGTCCCGCGGCTCTGGGCCGTTGCCCAGCGAACGGGCCGCCACGGCGTACCACTCCGTCGCCAGCTCCCGTTCCCCGCGCCGCGCCGCGAGAGTCGCCTCGATCAACGCGCACCGGGGATCGTCGCCCGGCCCGGCCTGGTCGGCAGGGTGACCAGGCCGGTCCACCACCTCCACCGGCATCACCTGGCCACGGAGCTCGGTCAGGGCGTCGGCCGCTTCCGCGAGGCGGCCGTCCTGGGCCAGCGCCAGCCCGACGATGCCCAGCACCTGCCGCCGGTGACTCGGATCACCGACGGCGGTCAACGCCGCCAACACCCGGCGTCCCAGGTCGGCTGCCCGCGTGTACCGGCCCTCAAGCCTGGCCACCTCGGCCAGGTTGGCCCGGGCCAGCAGCCGCAACCGGTCCTCGCCGGACCTGGCCGCGAGCCGGTCGACCGCCGCGAGCCGGCGCCGGGCGGCCCGCAGGTCACCCGATCGGATTTCGTGCCGGGCCAACGCGTGCTGGGCGAGCGTCATCTCCCGGATCCGGCCGATTCGGCCGGCCAGGGCAAGCACCGCCTCGGAGTGCGCCCGCGCCTCGTCGAACCGACCGGCGGCCAGGCAGGCAGAGCTGAGCACGGTACGCGCGGCCAGCTCACCCGACGTCTCCCCGAGCTCGATGAAGGTGACCAGCGCCGACCGGACCGCCGGAAGTTCCTGCGGGCCGGCGTCGTGCTCCAGCGCGAGCTGAGCCACGCCGATCTGGGCCCAGGCCCGGATCGCCGGGTCCGCGTCGGCCGACCGCGGGTCGTCGAGCAGCCGGCGCAGCCAGCGCCGTCCGGCCACGTCGCGTCCCCGGAACCGCCACCACCGGGGCAGTGCGGCGGCCAGGCGCAGTGCGGTGTGCGGGTCGTCGTTGGCCGAGTGGGCGAGCGCGGCCCACAGGTCACTGGCCACCTCGTCGAGCCGACTGACGACGGTGACCAGCTTCGGCCCGGCCAGGTCGACCGCCGCCCGCTCGGCGAGCCGCGCGAACAGCACGGCGTGCCGACGCCGGATCGCCGACAGTTCGCCGTGTGCGGCGGCCCGCTCGGTGGCCAGATCCCGCACCACGTCGATCAGCCGGAACCGGTACGGACCCGCGCCCCGGGCACCGAGCAGCCCCAACGACATGAGCCGGTCGAGGAACGGCACCGCGTCGACCCGACCGTCCTGATCCGACTGGCCGATGTCGGGCTGGCCGATGTCGAGTTGGCCGATGTCGAGTTGGCCGACATCCGGCTGGACCGGATCCTCGGCGAGCATCCCCTCGGCCAGCTCGACCGACCACCGGTTGCGGAACGCCGAGAGCCGACGTACGCCACGCCGTTCGGCGGGGGTGAGCAGCGCGTAGCTGGCCGCGACCGCGTCGCGCAGAGTCACCGCCACGGCTTCCCTGCTGGGTGGTGGCACGGCCAGGTCGAGCAGCCGGTCGCCGTACCGGTTGAAGATCTCGTTCAGGTCGAGCGCCCGCCCCCGGGCGGCGGCCAGCTCGATGGCCAGCGGCAGCCCGCCGAGCCGCCGGACGAGCCCGACCAGCGCGCCGACCTCGCCGGGGTGCACCGGTTCCCGGCGTACCTGCCGGAGCCGGGCCAGGAAGAGCCGCGCCGCCGGGTAGCCGGCGACCGTGGCCAGATCGGCCTCGGTGTCGGCCGGCGGCACCTCCAGCGGCGTGACCGGCCAGACCCGTTCACCGGGGAGTCCGACCGGGTGCCGGCCGGTCGCCACCACCTGCAGCGACGGAGCGGTACGGGTCAGCCAGTGCAGCGCGTCGGCCATCGCCACCGGTGCCCGTTCCACCGCGTCCACCAGCAGCAGTGCCGGGCCGTCGGCTAGCCGGGCCGCCAGGTCGTTGACCCGCCCGACGCCGAAGACGGTAGCGGTGGCGGTCAGTACGTCACTGACGGTGGAGCCTTCGGTGACGACGATGCCACCGGTGCCGCCCGGATACCGGTCGGTCACCTCGGCGGCGACCGCGAGCGCCAGGCTGGTCTTGCCGACTCCGGCAAGTCCGACCAGGCTGACCAGCCCTGCCCCGGCACCGGGTCCCGCAGTCAGCAGGCCGGCCAGGTCGGCCACGTCACAGTCGCGGCCGATCAGTTCGCCGGGCAGTGGGACACCCCGGCTACGGCCGGGCCCGACCAATGTCTCGATGTCGCCGGCAGCCTCGCTGCGCGGCCCGGCCGGGAACGCTGCGCTGGCGAGTGCCGGGGTCAGCTGGCGCGGGATCGTCGGACGCGGCTCGGCCGGCCGGCCCCGCGCCGCCGCGTGGAACTCGGCCCGGTCCTCTCCGGTCAGGCCGAGCGCGGCGACGAGCAGATCGACCGTGGTCCGCTGCGGCCGGGCCGTGCGGGCCCGTTCCAGGTCCCGGACGGTACGCACGCCGACCCCGGCCACCGCGGCGAGCTCCGCCTGGGTCAGGCCGACGGCCAGCCGTCGGCTGCGGAGTAGTTCGTCGAACCCGACCCTGCTCTGGTCAGGAGCATGATCCGGACTCATGGCAGGAGAGGGTACGCATTGCAGGGTGCCCGGGTCAGCTTTCCGTCCGGCTGACGACCCGAAAGGAACGGATTTCCGACACAACCGGTGAGGTGCGGTGCCCTCCGGGGCACCCTTACAAGCTCATCAAGCGTCGGCCAGCCCAAGATCACGAGCGATGATCATTCGCTGGATCTCCGAGGTGCCCTCGCCGATCTCGAGAATCTTCGCGTCGCGCCAGAATCGCGCGACCGGGAACTCGTTCATGAAGCCGTACCCACCGTGGATCTGGGTCGCCTCCCGGGCGTTCTGCACGGCGCACTCGCTGGCGTGCAGCTTCGCCACCGCTGCCTGACGTTTGAACTGGTCACCGGCGAGCATCCGGGCGGCCGCGTCGTAGTAGGCCAGCCGGGCGGTGTGCGCCCGTACCTCCATGTCCGCGATCTTGAATTGGATCGCCTGGTACCCGCCGATGAGCTGGCCGAATGCGCGGCGCTGACCCGCGTACCGGACGGACTCGTCGACGCAGCCCTGCGCGAGGCCGACCGCAAGGGCGGCGATCGCGATCCGCCCTTCGTCGAGGATCCGGAGAAATTGCGCGAACCCCCGACCACGCTCACCCAGCAGATTTTCGGCCGGAACCCGGCAATCGTCGAACGTCAACTCGTGGGTGTCCGAGGCACACCAGCCGACCTTGGAGTACCCCGGCGCGACGGTGAACCCAGGCGTCCCGGCCGGCACGATGAAGGTGGACAGTTCCTTTGACCCGTCCGGCCTGGTCCCCGTCACCGCGGTGACCGTCACCAGCGAGGTGATGTCGGTGCCCGAGTTGGTGATGAACGCCTTCGAACCGTTGATCACCCAATGGTCGCCGTCGCGCACCGCCCGGGTGGCGGTCCCCCCGGCGTCGGAGCCGAATCCCGGCTCGGTCAACCCGAAACCGGCCAACGCCGCCCCGCTGACCAGCTCCGGCAGCCACCGCTCGCGCTGCTCCGGGGTGCCGAACCGGTAGATCGGCATCGCACCGAGCGAGACCGCTGCCTCCAGCGTGATGGCCACACTGGAATCGACCCGGGCCAGCTCCTCCAGCACCAGACAGAGCGCGAAGTAGTCGCCGCCCATCCCGCCGTACTCCTCCGGGAACGGCAACCCGAACAGCCCCATCTTGCCCATCTGGCGGACGATGTCGTAAGGGAAGGCATGCCGCTGGTAGTAGTCACCGATCACCGGCGCGATCGCCTCGCGGGCGAACTCGCGGACGCTCTCCCGCAGCGCCTCCTGCTCGTCGGTCAGCCTGAAGTCCATGCTCAGATCCTTTCTGGAGGACTCGCAGCCCGGTCGCCTGTCACTGGCACCGGGTGCCGCACCTGCGGTGCCGCTAGACCGGAGTGACGCCGTGCCTGCGGTGGGAGAAGTGCCGGTCCCGGCCGGTGGCCGCCGCGTACCGTCGGACCAGTTCGGCGCGCAACTGTTCGGGTCGGACGATGTCGTCGACGACGAGTTCGCTGGCGAGCCGGGTCAGATCGATGTCGCGCTCGTACTCGGCGCGGCGGGCGGCGACGAAGCCGGCCCGCTCGTCGGGATCGTCGATCGCCGCGATCTTGTTGGCGTAGACCGCGTTGACCGCAGCCTCCGCGCCCATCACCGCGATTTTCGCGGTGGGCAGGGCCAGGGTGGCGTCCGGCTCGAATCCGGGGCCGGCCATCGCGTACAGCCCGGCACCGTAGGCCTTGCGGACCACGACGCAGATCTTCGGTACGGTGGCCTCCGAGATCGCGCTGATCATCTTCGCGCCGTGCCGGATGATGCCCTGCTTCTCCACGGCGCTGCCGACCATGAAGCCGGGCACATCGGCCAGGAACAGCAGCGGTACGTTGAACGCGTCGCACAGCTGCACGAACCTGGTCGCCTTGTCGGCGGAGTCGACGAACAGCACCCCGCCCTTGAACATCGAGTTGTTGGCGACCACGCCGACCACCTGGCCGGCCAGCCGGCCGAAGCCGACGGTCAGCTCGCGGGCCCACAACGCCTGGATCTCCAGGAAGCTGCCCTCGTCGAGCAGTCCCTTGACGAACCGGCGCATGTCGAACGCCTGCCGTTCGCTCGCCGGCACCAGCGCGGCGAGGTCGACCCCGGCCGGCGGCTCGACCGCCGCCGTCGCCGGTGGCGGCTGCTGCCAGTTGCCCGGCAGGTAGGACAGGTAGCGGCGGACCACATCGAGCGCGTCGTCCTCGGTCTTGCACAGGAAGTGCCCGACGCCGGACTCGGCGCAGTGCACCCGGGCACCGCCCATCGCCTCCAGCGTGGTCTTCTCACCGGTGACCATCTCGACCATCCGGTCCGAGCCGAGGTACATGCTGGCGTTGCCCTCGACCATCGCCACCACGTCGCAGAACGCCGGAATGTAGGCACCGCCGGCGGCCGACGGCCCGAACAGGGCACAGACCTGCGGGATCGCCCCGGAGGCCCGGACCTGGTTCCAGAAGATCTTGCCGGCACCGCGCCGGCCGGGGAACAGGTCGACCTGATCGGTGATCCGGGCCCCGGCGGAGTCGACCAGGTAGACCATCGGCAGGCCGGCGTCGTACGCCCGCTCGATGATCCGGATGATCTTCTCTACGGTACGGGCGCCCCACGAGCCGGCCTTGACCGTGGAGTCGTTGGCCATCAGGCAGACCTGTCGACCGTCGATGGTGGCGGTGCCGGTGACCACACCGTCGGCGGGCAGCCCGTCGGCGAGGGCGTTGGCGTACCGGCCGTCCTCCACGAAGGAGCCCGCGTCGACCAGCCGGTCGACCCGTTCCCGGGCGAACAGCTTGCCCCGGGCGGCGTTCGCCGCATGGTACTTCTCCGCGCCGCCGGCCCGGATCCGCTTGTCGAGCCGATCCAGCGCCTCACCGTCCAGTGTCACGCCGCCCCCTCGCGCCAGCCCATACTAAACGATCGTTAGGCTACCGCACGACGGTCACCCTCGCGACCCCCGCCAGCGGGTCAGCTGGTCGGGGTGAGCCGGGTACGCGGGCCGGCACGCAGCACCCCGGAGGGAAGCTGCCTGCCGACCAGCTCCTCGGCCAGCGCGGCGGCGGCCAGCAGGGCATCCAGGTCGATCCCGGTCTCGACGCCCATGTCGTGCAACATGTGCACCACCTCCTCGGTGGCCACGTTGCCGCTGGCCCCGGGCGCGTACGGGCAGCCGCCCAGGCCGCCGACGCTGGCGTCGAACTCGGTGACCCCCAGCTCCAGCGCGGCCAGCAGGTTCGCCAACGCCGTACCCCGGGTGTCGTGGAAGTGCAGCAGCACCGGTACGGCCGCCTGCCGGTCGCGCACCGCCGTGACCAGCTCGCGGACCCGGCGCGGGGTGGCCATCCCGGTGGTGTCGCCGAACGCCACCCGGTCCGCCCCGTCGGCCACCACCCGGTCGACGATCCCGGCCACCCGCTGCGGGTCGACCTCCCCTTCGTACGGGCAGCCGAAGCTCGTCGCCACGATCACCTCGACGTGCGCCCCGGCGGCGTGCAGCAGCGGAATCAGCGCGGCGATGTCGTCCAACGACTCGGCGGTGGACCGGTTGACGTTGCGCCGGTTGTGCGTGTCGCTGGCCGACACCACCACTTCGACCTCGGAGAAGCCGGCGTCCAGTGCCCGGCGGGCCCCGCGCAGGTTCGGCACCAGCGCCGAGTAGCGCACCCCGGGCGCCCGCCGGGCCCGCCGCCACACCTCGTCGGCGTCGGCCATCTGCGGGATCGCCTTCGGGTGGACGAACGAGACCGCCTCGATCCGGCGTACGCCGGTGCCGGACAGCGCGTCCAGCAGGCGGACCTTGCCCTCGGTCGGGATCGGCTGCTCGTTCTGCAGGCCGTCACGCGGCCCGACCTCGCGGATCGACACGGACTCGGGAAGGGGCGTCGCTGCCATCCGTCCAGCATCCCGCGCCCGTGCCGTCCACTCAATGGGATCCGGTGAAGGTCACCGTCGCGTCGACGCGACGGACTGCGTCGGACCGGACCTCACCGCATCCGGCCGACGATGCCGGTGTCGTAGTCACCGGAGACGAACTCCGGGTTGTCCAGCAGCTCGGCGAAGAACGGCAGGTTGCACTTTGGCCCGGCCACCTCGAAGGCGGCGACTGCGGCCCGGGCCCGGGCGATCGCCTCGGCCCGGTCGGCGCCAGAGACGATCAGCTTGGCCATCAGCGAGTCGTAGAACGGCGTCACGGTGGTGCCGGCGGCGTACCCGGAATCGACCCGGACCCCGTCGCCGGTCGGCTCCGACCAGGCGGTGATCGCGCCCGGTCCGGGCAGAAAGCGTTTCGGGTCCTCGGCGTTGATCCGCAACTCGATCGCGTGCCCGCGCGGCGCGAGGGTGGCCGGGTCGAACGTCGGCTCCAGGCCGGCGGCCACCCGCAGCTGCTCCTCGACCAGGTCCACACCGTAGACCAGCTCAGTGACCGGGTGCTCGACCTGCAGCCGGGTGTTCATCTCCAGGAAGAAGAACTCGCCGGTGGCCGGGTCGAGCAAGCATTCCACCGTGCCGGCGTTGCGGTAGCCGACCGCCTCCCCGGCCCGTACGGCGGCGGCGAGCAGCCCGGCCCGGATCTCGTCGGTCACGGCCGGCGACGGCGACTCCTCGGCGAGTTTCTGGTTGCGCCGCTGCACCGAGCACTCCCGCTCACCGAGGGCGACGACCCGGTCGGTGCCGTCCGGCGCCCGCCAGCCGAGAATCTGCACCTCCACGTGGCGTACCCGGGGGAAGTAGCGCTCGATCAGCACGGACCCGTCGCCGAACATGCGCGCGGCGAACGCCCGGACCTTGTCGAATTCGGTACGCAGCGCGGCGGTGTCGCCAGCGACGCCCATGCCCATTCCGCCGCCGCCAGCGGCGGCTTTGACCATCACCGGGTAGCCGATGGTGGCGGCGGCGTCGAGTGCGGCGTCGACGGTCTCGGCGGGCTCGGTGGTGCCGGCGGCCACCGGAACCCCGGCGGCGGACATCAGGTTCCGCGCGTTGATCTTGTCGCCCATCGCCTCGATGGCGTCACCACCGGGCCCGACCCAGATCAGGCCGGCGGACGCGACCGCGCGAGCGAAGTCGGCGTTCTCCGACAGGAACCCGTAGCCGGGGTGGATCGCCTGGGCGCCGCTGCTCTTGGCGGCGGCCAGGATCGCCCCGGTGTCGCGGTAGCTCTGCGCCGGCTGCGCGGGCCCCACACAGATCGCCTGGTCGGCCTCGGTGACGAAGGGCATGCCGGCGTCGGCCTCGGAGTGCACGGCGACGGTCCGGACGCCCAGCCGTCGGGCGGTACGGATGATCCGCCGGGCGATCTCGCCCCGGTTGGCCACCAGCAACGACTCGATCATGCCTCTCCTCGCGGGGGTGCGGCGCCCGCTGCCGGGCGCGGGGGTGTGCCCGGTGTGCTGCTCAGCCGTGCAGGGCGGCGAGGGTGGCGGCGCGCAGCAGCGTGGCCCGCCGTTCCCGGTCGACCTCGCCGCCGAGGAAGGGGGTGGAGTTCATCAGGCCGAACGCGGCGTGCGCCAGCACCCGGGCCTCGGCCGCGTCGAGGTCGTGGCGCAGCGCGGTGAGCACGGCCACCCACTCCTCGACGTAGAGCCGCTGTAGCCGCCGGATCCGCCGGCGCGGCTCCTCCGGCAACCGGTCGAGCTCGTGCAGGTGCAGGGCGATGACCGCAGGGTTGGCCAGGGCGAACTCGACATGGAACTCGATCAGTGCGGCGAGCGCGGCGGTGGCGTCGCCGGGCCGCGCCGCGACCCGGACACGTCCGCCTTCGAGCAGTTCCTCGCTGACCGGGATGAGCGCGGCGGCGAGCATCGCCTCCTTGCCGGCGAAGTGGTGGTAGAGAGCCGGACCGGTGACCCCGGCGGCGGCGCCGATGTCGTCCATCGACACGCCGTGGTAGCCGCGGGCCGCGAAGAGCCCGACCGCGATCTGAAGAATCTCGTCGCGACGTGAGCGTCGCCGTGGCGCGCTCGGCTCGGCCCCGTCCGTCGCTGCCGTCTGCTGATCTACCGTCACCTGGCCAGCCTAACCGTGTGTCGACCCGAATTGAACGACCGTTCAGTCACCGGAATGCCGTCGACTGATTCACCGGTGTCCACGCTGACCCGACGCCGACGCCCGCCGATCACCGTACCGTCACCGACGCCGAGGGCTCACCCCCGGCGGAGCGGTACCGGAGCTCACCCCCGGCGGAGCGGCACCGGAGCTCACCCCCGGCGGAGCCGGTCAGGTGCCGGCTGGGGCCGCCAGCCCGTCGACGACCCGTGCGTTGGGCAGTACCCCCAGCGCCGGACCGGGAACCACGATCTTGCTGCCCCGCACCCCGGAACCGATCACCACGTGCGGCACCGCCACCACCCGCGCGTCGACCAGGATCGGCCACTCCGGCGGCAGCCCGATCGGGGTGATCCCGCCGTACTCCATCCCGGTCCTCTGCACCGCGTCGGCCATCGGGGCGAAGCTCGCCTTACGCGCGTCGAGCAGCCGGCGGACCGTCCCGTTGACGTCCGCCCGGGTGGTGGCCAGCACCATGCAGGCGGCGTACCGGACGACACCGCCCCGCTTGCCGGCGATCACCACGCAGTTGGCCGACTCGTCGAGCGCCACCCCGTACGCGGCGCAGAAGGCGGCCGTGTCGGCGAGTTCGGGGTCGATCGACGCCACCGCCACATCGTCCACGTCGACCGGCACCTCGGCCGACCACTGCTCGACGGCGGCGGCCACCGGCGCGGCCACCAGGTCGAGTCGGCTCCGGACCGGTTCGGTCTGCAGTTTCCCCAGCACGTCCGCCATCATGCACCCGGCGGCCGGCGAGCCGTGCCGAGGGGCACCGGCCACCCGGGCGCGGTAGATTGACCGCCGCCGCCACCGCGTGCCCGGCCCGCCGCCGGGAGCGGCGCGGCACCGCCGGACAACCCGCCGAGAGGTGATCGTGGCTGCCCCGAGGGCGAGCGTCGTCGTACCCGTCTACAACACCGAGGCCTGGCTCGGCGCGGCTCTGGCGTCGATCGACCGCCAGCCACGGCGGACCGAGATCGAGGTCGTCGTCATCGACGACGGCTCCACCGACTCGTCGAGCGAGATCGCCCGCGACTACGCCCGGCGGGCGCCGGGGGTCCGCTACGTCCGGCAGGACAACGCCGGTCTCGGTGCCGCTCGCAACCATGGGGTACGCCTGGCGACCGGCAACTACCTGGGTTTCCTCGACTCCGACGACCTCTACCCCGACGGCGGGCTGGACCACCTGGTCGACCTCGCCGAGCGGGCCGGGGCGCAGGTGGCGGTCGGCGACATGCACGGCTTCCCGCCCCGGCCCAGCCCGCCCTGGCGGGCGGAGATCGTCGGACCGGCCCGCACCATCGGGTCCGTCGCCGAGGCACCGCTGCTGATCGGCAACCCGTCGGCCTGCAACAAGGTGTTCGCCCGCGACCTGGTCGACCAGGTCGGGGCCGAGTTCACCGAGGGCAGCGCGTTCGAGGATGTCCTGTTCACCGTGCCGCTGCTGGTCCGCTCCTCGCTGACCGCGCTCAGCCCACGACTGGTCTACCTCTACCGACAGCGCGGCAACGGCTCGTCAATCATGGAAGGCCGGTTCCGACCGGCGAAGATCATGCAGCATCTGAACATCATCGAACGGCTGGTCACCGGCAGCTCCGACGTCGCACCCGAGGTGGCCGGGGCGATCCGACGGTGGGTCGCGTACATGCAACTGCACTACGCCGGGCGGGCCGCCGACGTCCTCGACGACGGGCAGCTGGCCGATTTCACCCGCCGGATGGCGGCGCTGCTGGCCGACGTACCGGTGCCGGTCGCCGCCGAGTTCAGCCGGAGCCCGCACGCCGGGCTGCGCGCGGTGGCCCTCTACGAGCAGGACCCGGACGGAGTACGCCAGCCCCGGCACGACGGCCCGGTCCGGCTGCGCGGCGGGCAGCTCTACCTCGACCATCCGCGCTGGGACCGCTACCGGGACCTGCTGCGGCTACCCGCGCCGACCGTCGGCGTGCACAGCGTCCGCCGTGGCGACCCGGCCGGCGACGAGGTGGTCCGGCTCACCGGCTGGTGCGGCCTGCCCGGCCCCGGCGGCGCGCCCGGTGACCAGCGGGACGACCTGGTGCTGGAGATCGGCGACACCCGGTTGCGGCTGCCGCTGACCGTGGCTGACGGCAGCGGCGGCCGGCTCCGTTGGCGGGTCGACGTACCGCTGGCCACGCTGCCCCGCGGCCGGTACGCGCTGCGGGTCGTCGCCCGCGACGACGGTGCCGAACTGGTACTCCCGCCGGCACCGGGCGCGCCCGGCACCCGGGCGACACTGACCGCCCGGGGCCGTGCCGTGTGGGTCGCACCCGGCCGCCGCGGGCTGCGTCTGGTGGTCTCGGACCCGCTGGTCACCGCCGCCGCGACGCCGGCAAGGTGGAGTCGGATGGCCCGCTACCAGGCCGGACGCGCGGCGCGGCGCGGGGTTCGGGTAGCCCGCCAGGGCCGCCAACGGCTGCGCCGGCTGGCCGCCCGCTGACGCTGCCTGCCCCCGTGGACGCCGGCTGCCGCCCGCTGATCAGGAGTCCTCGGCCAGCAGGTCGGCGCGGCTGTCGCCGAGCAGTTCCCGCAGCCGGGCCAGGGAACGCCGGCTCTGGGTCTTGACCACCGACACCGAGACGCCGAGCGTCTCGGCAACGGTCTCGACGCTCTGGTCCTCCCAGTAGCGCAGCACCACGATCGCCCGGTCGCGGGGCGGCAGACAGCCGAGCGCGTCGATCATGGTGACCCGCAGCTCGGGCCGGGCGGACCGGGCCGGATCACCGTCCTCGCGGGGGCCGGCGATCGGCAGCTCCCGCGCGCTGAGCCGGCGGCGGTGGTCGAGCACCACCCGTAGCAGCACCTTGCGGCTGTACGCCTCCAGGTTGTCGAACCGGGACACCCGCCGCCACGCGGTGTACATCTTGGCCAGTGCCGTCTGGGTGAAGTCCTGGGCCAGATGCCAGTCGCGGCACATCAGGTAGGCGGTGCGGCGCAACCGTGGCGCAGCCGCCGAGGCGAACGCGACGAATTCCGCGTCCACGGCCCCGGACGGGGCGCGGTCCGCCGCCCTCGACCCGTCCGGGGCCGTGGACGCGGAGACCGCCTGGTCGACGGCGGGTCGCGGCTTGCCCACCACATGCCCGGGCAGGCTGATCTCAGCCGCGCCGTACACACTGCACTCCCATGCCTGGGCACCCTCCCCGGTGTGGACCTGCCGGTGTCCGACCCCTGCTGACATAGACGTCGGGTGGGCGACGATCGGTGACACGGGCGGGAAAGTCCCAGGCGTTCGCCAGCTGGTCACCAGCTGTTAGCCTTTTGCCAGGGCCCCCTTCCCCTACCCGACGGACGATGTCGGACCGACGGTTGACCCCCGCCGCCGGACCGACGCACCGACATACGTGGAAGGCGCGCTGCACCGATGGCACTGCTGAGCTTGATCATCCCGGTGTTCCGGGTCGAGAAGTACCTCGCAGCATGCCTCGACTCGGTCCTGGCGCAGCATCGTGCGGACGTGGAGATCGTGGCGGTGGACGACGCCTCCGACGACGGGTCCAGCGCCATTCTGGCCAGCTACGCACAGCAACACCCCGGGATCACCGTGGTCAGCCTGGACCGCAACGGCGGGCTGGGTGCCGCCCGCAACGCGGGTATCGCCCATGCCAGCGGTCGCTACGTATGGTGTGTGGACAGCGACGACTGGTTGCCGGACGGCTCGCTGGCCGCGGTCGCCGACCGGCTCGAGCACACCGACCCGGACTTGTTGATCACCGGGTACTCCCGGGTCCATCCCGACGGCCGGGCGGAGGAACATCCGGTCACCGGCATCGCCCCGGGCCGCCAACTTCCGGAGGTGTTCCGCTTCGCCGACGAGCCAGGGCTGCTCGACGTGCTGTGGATCGCCTGCAACAAGATCATCAAGCGGGACCGGCTGGTCGACACCGGGATCACCTTCCAGTCCGGCTGGTACGAAGACGTCTCGTTCGTGATCCCGCTGCTGGTCGCCGTGGACCGGATCGCCGTGCTGGATCGCGACTGCTACGCGTACCGGCAGCATCACGACGGCGCGATCACCCGGACGGTCAGCGACCGGCACTTCGAGGTCTTCGACCAGTGGCAGCGGGTCTTCACCTACCTTGACGCCCACCCGGGCCGGGCCGCCGCCCTGCGCCCGTTGATCTTCGGTCGGATGATCTGGCACTGCCTTCAGGTGCTCGGGCACCCGCACCGGGTGCCCAGGTCCCACCGGCGGCGCTACTTCCGGCGCACCTACGAGCTCTACCACCGGCATCGGCCGGTCGGCGGGTACCAGGTGCCGGGCAACGGCAGCGAGACGGTCAAGCACCGCCTCGTCGCGGCGAACGCCTATTCTCTCTATCAGACGTTGATGGCCGTCTGGTCACTGCGCAAACGGTTGCCCGGCCGGGCCAGCGGAGCCACCGGGGTCAGCGGGGCCAGCGGAGCTGCTGGAGCCGGTGAGCGGCCGGCAACCGCCGGTCGGACACCGCCAGCAGCGGCGGCGCTGCCGGGCACCGTACCCGCCCGGGGCGGTGCGGTCGACGACGAAGCCGAGGAGGGGGCGATCAGGTGAGGCGAGACGCCGGCTCCGACGCCTCCGCGCCGGCCGGCAGCCGGATCACCTGGCGCCTCACCGGACTACCGGCACCCCACCCCGCCGAACGGCTCGGCCGCGCCGTGGGGTTGCGGGTGCTGCGGCTACCCGGCATCCGGCGCGCGTTGGTGATCGCCGGCACCGTGGACCGGCTACGCGACCTGCCCCACCACCCAGCTGCCGGTCAGCCGGTACGCGCCGCCACCGTGGTCGTCGTCTGGTGGCGGTACCCCGGGCTCGGCTGGTCCGGCAATGTCGGCACGTTGCCGCAGCTGCGTCGGCACCGGGTCGGGCTGCCCAGGCTGCGCCGGGGCGCGGCCACCGTCCGGATGGCGCTCGCCGCCCCGGTGCCGCTGCGGTCGGCGGTACGGGCGGCGCTGCGCGCGTTGGACGGGTCCCGGACGATGCCGTCCCCGGGCACCGCCGACGTCACCGCCCTCGGTGCCCCGCCGGCGTACCTGCCGGCGGGGGCGACCGTGCTGACCGCCGGACCGCTGCCGGAGCGCGACGAGATTCGCGCCCACGACCTGGTGCTGGACAACCGGGACGCCGCCGGCCCGCGAGATTCTGACCACGACACCACCGGCCCGCCAGATCCCGGCCACGACACCACCGGCCCGCAGGGCGAGCGCGGTGCGGCGTACGGTGTCCGGTTGGCCGGCACCGGGCACGCGGTCACGACACCCGCTGGCGAGCGGCTCGTGCTGATCGACGCCGAACGGATCAACCCGCGTGGCCGGCTGGCTGCCGCGTACCGGCCGGAGGCGGCAGAGATCTCCCTCGAGTTCGCCCGCGCCGACCGGTCCGGGGCCAGCAGGTTCCGCGGACCGGTCAGTGGATCGTCCCGGTACGGGTCACTGACCGGCCCCGGGCTGGACGCGGCGGCGCTGGCCGCGCTGCGGCGGGTCCGCGCGGTGCACTGTCGGCTGGTGCCCGGTGAACATCCCGAGCAGACCGCCGGGCTGCTGGTGCAGCTCGCCGCGACCGGGGTGCTCGTGCACGCCCCGGTCCTGCCGCCCGCCGTGGCCGACCTGCTCGACCCGCAGTTACGCGTGCTCGTCACCGGACAGCCGGACGGATCAGCCGGGCCGGACGGGTCAGCCGGGCCGGACGGGTCGTTGACCGTCGAGGCGCGCAGCGTACGGCAGCGCCGGGCCGCGATGCGCGGCCACGCCGCAGGACTGCGGCTGCCCGGCCTCGCCGACGGCGGGCTGCCGGCACTCGGTCGGCCGCCATCGGTCAGCGCGGTCCTGATCACCCGGCGGCCGGAGCTGGTCACCACCGCGCTGGCCGCGATCATCGCGCAGACCTATCCGGAGATTGAGATCATCCTGGGACTGCACGGCATCGAGTTGCCGGAGTCGGCCCGCCGGGCGTTGTCCGACGCGGGCCGCCCGTTCGAGGTGCTGCACCTGCCGGAGTCGGTCGACTTCGGCGCCGGGCTCGCAGCGGCCACCCGGCGCGCCCGCGGCACACTGATCACCAAGTTCGACGACGACGACAGCTACGGCGTCGAACACGTCTGGGACCTGGTGCTGGCCCGGCACTACTCCGGGGCCACCCTGGTCGGCAAGGGAGCCGAGTTCGTCCACCTGGACGATCAGGGCGTCACCCTGCGCCGACGGTCCGGCATCCCGGAGGCGTACGGCGGAGTGGTCGCCGGTGGCACGATGCTGCTCGCCAAGAGCGATCTGGAGGCCGTCGGCGGCTGGCGCCCGGTGCCCCGCTCGGTCGACCTCGGGCTGATCGAGCGGCTCCGGGCGGAGGGCGCCACCATCTACCGAACCCATCCGCTCGGCTACCTCTACCATCGGCGGCCCACCGGGCACACCTGGGATCCGGGCGAGGCGTACTTCGTGGACAGCGCGTACTCCCGCTGGACCGGCGTCCCGGCGGAGGCGATGGGCGACGAGGTCACACCACCATCGACGGCAGCGGCCAGCGGCGCAGCCGGTGCGGCAACCAGACCAGTTGGTCGCCCACCTTCGTGACCAGACCCTCCTCGCCGAACTCGCGGGCGATGGCCAGGTCGACAGTGGTCATCCCGGCACCGTCGAGCAGCTGCTCCAGCACCGCCAGGTACGCCGGGTCGTCGATGGTCAGCAGGTTGAGCCGACCGGCCCGCCGGTCCCGGACCTGGACGAAGCCGGGGCCCCGCCGGTAGGTGCACTTGTCGAAGTAGAAGGCGTCCCGCCAGGCGGCAGCGGCCACCGTACCCGGGTCGGATTCGGCATCAGGCTCGGCGCCGGCGGAGCCGGCGGCGTCAACGGAGCCGGCTGCGCCAGTGGCACCCGCTGCGCCGACGATCTCGACCGTCGCCGGCGGACGCAGATGCCCGTACACCCGCCACAGGTCGCCGTCGCCGCCCGGCAGCCGGATCGACCAGTCCACCTCGATGGCGTAACTGGTCAACTCGCGGACCAGGACGAGCCGGCGGACCGCGTCGGCCGCCGTCACCGAGTCGGCAGCGGTGAGGTCGACGGTGCCGGGCAGCGCCACCTTGCGTACCCCCCGGTCCAGCCAGTCCCCGACGGTGTCGGCGGCGGACCCGGTGAACTCGGCCGCGCCCAGGTCGATGCCGGGAATGTCGGCGACCGCCGGATCGTGGTCCCGGTGCAGTCGGACCACGACCGGCCCGGTCGGCGGTGCCTCGATGTCGGTGCTGATCAACGCGGTGCTCCTGTCAGACGGCGGTGAGCGCGGGCTCGGGCGTGGGGTGCCCGGCGGACGTGGCCGGATCCGTTGACGCGGCTTCCGCCTGCGCGGCGGCCCGCTCCTGGTGCAGGTGGTCGATGCGGAGTAGGTCCTGGTTCATCGCCTGCGGTGCGATCTGAATGAACTGGTCGGCGTCGCTGAACAGCAGGCCGAGGTCGCTCCAGCGGGCGAGCAGCGTGGCCACCTCCTCCTCCGACGCGGAGATCCGCCGGGCCAGTGAGGCGACGCTGTGCGGCTGGTCCAGCTGCCGGAAGGCGGCGACCTCGGTCGGATCCGTCAACCGCAGCACGTGCCAGTCGAACTGCCGCCGTTCGCTGACCAGCACGATCTCGGTGCCGAGGTCGTGGTGGGTCAACCGGCTGCGGGCATACTCGTGCTGCCAGCCGGTGACGGCCCGGTCGAGCGTCTCGGCGAGATCCTCGTCGATGCCCTGGGTCGGGGTGTCGAAAATGTACGCCAGGTCCATCAGCTCCGACTCGGGCAGGTCGTAGATGAGCCGGTACTGGGCGGCCGGCCGCAGGTCGGTGAAGCCGAGTTCCGGCTTGACGAAGTACGGGCTGAACCGTTCGATGGCGATCCGGGTGCTGCCGTCGGGTGGGCAGAGGTGGTGCAGGGCCGGCATCTGGTCGATGATCGACTGGTAGTCGGCGTCGGTCTCGCCGGGGAAGCCGTACAGGTAGTTCCAGGCGATGGTGATGCCGCTGGTCTCCGCGTCGCGCAGCATCCGCACGTTGAGGCAGCCGGTCACCCCCTTGTCCATGATCTTCAGCACCCTGCTGTTCAGGTTCTCGATGCCTGGCTGGACGCTGACCAGGCCGGCGTCGGCCAGGGCCTGCACCTGCGGGCCGCGCATGTTCGACTTGATCTCGTACTGCAGCCGCAGGTCGTAGTCGGATTCGGCCAGCCGGGGCAGCAGCGAGTTGACGTAGCTCATGTCGAGGATGTTGTCGACGACGAACATGTCCAGCACCTGGTGGCGCTCGACCAGCCCGATGATCTCGTCGTAGAACCGGCCGGGATGCTTGCTGCGGAACTGCATGAACGAGCCGTTGAGCCCGCAGAAGGTGCAGTGGTGCTTCTCGCCCCACCAGCAGCCGCGGGCGCCTTCCACCACCAGCCGGGGCTCGACCCAGTTGTTCGCCTTGGAGCGGGCCAGCCGCTCGAAGTAGCCGGTGTAGTCCGGGCTGACGATCTCAGCCGGCGGCAGCGGTGCGGTGCTCATCGGGTTGGCCACGTGTCGGCCGTCCGGGGTGGCCCAGCACAGGCCCTCGATGCTGGAGAAGTCGGCAGGGCTGTCCGCCGGTGCGGCCGCCAGCGCGGTGAGCAGCTGGGGGAACGCGGCTTCGCCTTCGCCGCGTACCACGAAGTCGATGAAGGAGAAGTTGCGGTGCAGCGCCGCGCCCTGCTCGCCGTCGCAGTTCGCCCCACCGAGCGCGGTACGGATCCGGGGGTCGAGCTTCTTCACCGCCCGGGCAGTCGCCAGCGCTGCGGTGTTCTGCTGGAACGTCGAGGTGAATCCGACGAGGTCTGGTGCCCGGTCGACGATCCGGGCGGCGATCTCGTCGATGAACTCCGGCGCGGCCCGGTGCAGGTCCATGTTGCGGCTCAGGTCGCGTTCGGACATCTGGCCCTGGACGACGCGGGTGAACTCGCTGACCCGCCATTCAGGGTCGTCGTAGAGGGCGGAGGAGAAGACCCAGTCACCGCAGCCGGAGAAGTAGGTGAACAGCGAATAGTAGTAGTAGTCGCCGAGGCCGAACTCACGTCGGTCGACCACCCAGTCGACGAAGTCGAGGTTGGCGTGCATCACCTCGACCTCGGCGTCCGGCATCTTCTGGCGGACGCTGTTGGTGAGGATGCCCAGTGCCAGCGACGGGACATCGATCGATGACCACGGCATGTTGACCAGCAGGATCCGCATGTGCCCTTCCCTTCTATGCGAGCCGCTACCGACGAACCCGGTCAGCGCGGGTGTCGGAGGTGGACAGGTGTGCCGGAGGTACGGAGGCGGTCGGGACCGGTGCGGTAAGGCGGTCAGGACCCGGTGGGGTGAGGCGGTCAGGACCCGGTGGGGTGGCGACGGCCACGGCGATGGGATGGAGGCGGTCAGGCGATGCCGGCCAGGGCGCGACCCGCCCGCCTCCACCCCGTACGACCCGGATCAGAACTTGATCTTGACCGAGACCGTGACCGTGACGTTCGCGCTGCGAAGCTGGTCGCGGTTGCCGTTGATCGGGTCGTTCTCGACAACGTTCTTCCGCATGCCGTTCACCTCCTCTCCCGATCGGACCGAACCTGCCAACGTGCGGGGAACAGGGTCAGGCCACTGGCCGCGCCATGGCGAGCGCGACCGCCGTACCCTCCTCCTGCACGCCGTCGAAGTGCCGCTGCATGAACAGCAGCACGGTCTGCATCAGCGACAGATGGCTGCGGGCGTCGAAGTCGTCGTGCCCGGCCCGGCGGCGGACCAGCTGATGCGGAACGCGGCGGGCGGCCAGCAGGCCGGCGTACCGCTCCACCGGAGCCGGCGGGCAACGCACGTCGTCGCTGGAGACGGCGAGCAGCACCGGCGCGGTGACCTGGTCGACGTAGCTGGCCGGCGACGACCGGACGTACGCCTCGGGAACCTGCTCCGGGGTGCCGCCGAACAGCATCACGTCGAGCGCTTGGACCGCCGGGGACGCCGCATGGAACGCGGCGGCGTAGTCGGCGATCGGGCTGATCGCCACCCCGAGACGCCACAGCCGTGGCTGCACACCGAGGGCGAGCAGGGTCAGATAGCCACCCCACGAGGTGCCCCACAGGGCGACCCGTCCCGCCTCGATCAACCCCTCGGTCACCAGATGCCCGCGGACCGCCGCCAGATCGGCGACCTGGGTCAGCCCGACGCCGGAGCTGAAGTCGTTACGCCAGGCGGAGCCGTAGCCGCTGGACCCCCGGTAGTTGGCACGCACCACCGCGCAGCCGGTGCTGGCCAGGATCTCCACCAGCGGGTCGTACGCGTCCCGCGCGTGCTGCGACGGTCCGCCGTGGACCAGGAAAACGGCGGGACGGGTACGCCGGTCGTCGTTCGGTGTGGTCAGCAGCACGTGGATCGGCCCGCCCGGCCCCGGCACCCACAGCTCCTGCCGCTGGTAGTCGTCGACCGTGGCGGACGCCGCCGGGTCCGGACCGGCGCCACTGTCCGGCAGCCGGACGTCACGGCCCGACCGTAGCTGCGGCGGGGTCAGCGAGTCGGTCCAGATGTAGACGACGTCGCCGTCCGGCCAGACCGCCGCGTCCAGCACACTGCCCGGCGGAGTCGGCAGCACCGCACTGGCCCGCACCGTCAGGTCGGCCTCGTGCAGGATCGTATGGGCGTGCCGATCCTGACGAATCAGGATCCGCCGGCCGTCCGGGTACCAGCTCGCGGTGATCTCGGTGTCGAACCAGCACCAGCTGTGCGGCCGTAGCCCGTCGGTCCGGGTCCAGGTCGCCGGGAAGTACCGGTCGTCCTGCTCCAGCACGAGCAGCAGCCGGGGTTGACCGCCGCCGGGGGCGAAGCCGAGCGCCCAGACCCGCCGATCCGGCTGGCCGGGCACCACCCCGACCGTGGCCCCGTCGCGGCCGACCACGGTCACGGCGTCCGCGGCGGCCGGGTCGGTGCCGACCGCCGCCAGCTCACCGGTCGGGTCCAGGTCGACCAGGTACGCGTACCCGGCGGTCCGGGTGACCTCGGTGATCCGTCCGTGCGGGTCGCGCCGGTGCAGGGTCAGGCCGTCGTCGTCGGCGAGCCCGACCAGGGCGGTTCCGTCGTCGGCCATCGCGATCCCGGCGTGCCGCGCCGGCGTCACCCCGGGCAGCGCCGGAGCCGAGACCGCCGAGGTGACCTGGTCAGTGGCGCTGTTCGGGAAGTCGCGGGTACGCCAGACACCCACCCCGGCGAGGTCGTCGTCGAACCACCACACCGTCTCGCCGTCCGGGTCCAACGCGGCCCGGATCGTTCCGGTTGCCCGGTCGGTCAGCTGGGTGACCGTGTCGGTCCGGCGGTCCCAAGCCAGGATCTGGCACCTGCCGTCGGCGTCGCCGACGTAGACCACCCGGTGCGGCGCGTGCTCGGCGACCGCTGGAAGTGCCGGGTAGAACAGTCGGTATTCACGGCTCATCGGCGTGCCTCCTCTGCCACGGGTCCGGTCGACGTCGCGTCGGGTTCGGTCGACGTCGCGTCGTCGGGTGGGTCCTCCGCCCCGGTGCGCAGTTGGCGCAGGTTGACCGTCGTGTAGACGGCCAGCCCGGCCAGTGCGGCGGCGAAGATCAGCGCGACGGCGGTCGGGCTGTACCAGGCGACGAGCAGGCCGGCGAGCAGCGGCGCCGGGGTCTGCAGCACCTCGCCGGCGGTGCCCATCACGGTGCCGACCCGGCCCTGCAGCTCGTCCGGCGTCAATGCGATGACCCGCGACTGGAAGATGACCCCGAGCAACGGGCTGAGCAGGAAGACCAGGCCGAAGAGCAGGCCGTACGTCCAGGTCTGCCGGGCCTGCGACATGGCCGCGACCAGGGCGACCATCGCCCAGGAGGCGACGACGATGACGGTCATCGGCCGGACCCGGCTGAACACGGCGGGCGCCAACAACGCGCCGGTCAACCCGCCTACGCTGGCCACGGTCAGCACCAGGCCGATCGACGACGCGGCCGCGCCCTGCTGCCCGGCGGTCAGAATCGCGTAGTAGATGAGTGCGCCGAAGGTGAAATTGATCCCGGCAGCCCAGATGGTCACGAAACGCAGGAACGGTTGCCGCCACACGAAACGCAGGCCGTCCCGCAGATCGGCGAGGAATGACGTGCGTTCGGCACGGTCCGGGGTGAGATCGGTGCGGATCGCACCGACCAGAAATGCGGACACCACATATGACACAGCGTCCACCAGGAATGGCACCCACCGGCCTATCTGGTAGAGCGCGCCACCGAAAACCGGACCGACGATCTGTACGGCGTGATTGCGCGCTTCCAGCCGGGACAGCGCCTTCTTGTCGTCGGCCGGCAGCACCCGGCGGATCGAGCCCGCGCCGGCCGCCTCGTAGCCGCTCTGGGCGAGCCCTTCGACGAAGGCGGCGGCAGCGAGCACCACCAGGGTCGCCGTACCGCTGGCGACCGAAACGAAAAGCACCGCCATCGTGGCGGCGGCCAGCAGCAGTGACGCCACCATCATCCGCTTGCGGGGCAACCGGTCGGCCAGTACGCCGGCCGCCGGCGCGGCGACAAGTCGACCGGCCAAGGCCAGCGCGCCCACCAGACCGGCGGCCGCCGGTGAACCGGTTATCGCGAGGGTGACCAGCGGAAAGACGATGCCGGAGGTCTGCGACCCGAGTTGGTCGACGGCCCCGGCTATCCAGTACAGCCGGAAATCCCTCTTACGGTTTCCATCAGTCGGCGTTGAATCAGCGGTTGAGGCAGCGGTCATCACTTCGGCCACATCGTCGACATAGAACGTCCCAAGGGGTGGTTGATTGAGACTGTCTTGGCGGGCGTAACTCAGGTGAAATAGATCGACCTACCGGCCCCTGACCGGGCCACGGACAGAAGGCTAACAGCGCCCCAACCGGAGCGCAAGCATGTCAATACTTCAAGTTAGCCCGGGAGGAACCAGCGGCTCGTTCAATCCGAACTTGAGGATAATCGTCCCGCAAATGAAGCTATGCCCACAGGCCGAATTATTACCGCCCTACCTGGGCGTAACAACGACTCGTTGTCATCTTTGCCGTTAAGTAGGCGATGTCAGCCGCAAACCCGGCATCGGCCCTGTTGTCGCGACAAGATCGACAAGGGTGGCTGCCGGCCGGGCGGCCAGCATCGGCCGGAGTGCGCCGGCCAGCAAGTCGAAGGCGCGGACCGCGCTGGTCGCGGTCGCCGTACCGATCACCCGGCCCCGGTCACGGGTCGGGTTGTGCCAGGCGCCCCGGTCGCGTACAGCAGCAGCCGGTCGCCGGCGGCCAACGCGGCCACCTCAGCCCGCGGGGTCGCCGGGAACGCCATCCGCTGCTGCTCCAGCACCCAGCGGATCGCCGCCCGCTCACCGAGGACCACCAGGTACGCCGCGTTCACGCCGCTGACTCTATCGACCCACGTACCGGGCGTCGGCCCAGCGTCATCCCGGCACCGACCCGCCGTACCTGCTCCAGCAGGTCGCCAGTGGACCCGTCCAGGTCGATCCGGTGGCAGACGATCCGGATCCCGGTCCGGCGGACCACGTGCGCGGTCGGACCGCCCTCCCCGGCGTAGATGAGATGACCGGTGTCCAGACCGTACGCGACGCAGTAGGCCAGCATCTGATACAAATCGTCGACGGGCGTCCGGGTCTTGTACTTGGTGTCGGCCACCGCAGCCACCCGGCCCTCGTCCCACCAGGTCAGGTCGGGGCGGATGTCGATCAGGCCGGCCTCGTCGAGGTGACCGGCCGTCTGGGTGCGCAGCTGGCCGGCGGGCAGCACGGCCCGCAGCGCGGCGGCGACGAACGACTCGAAGACCCGCGCCATGTCGAGCAGCAGGCCGTTCGCGGCCCGGTCACCGACGCGGGCGTCGAGCGACGATCCGGCGAGGACCAGCTCGGCCAGCCACAGGGCGGTGTGCAGCTGGGCGTTGCTGCGGCCCGGACGCCAGATCGGCACCGGGGCACCGGGACGCAGCCGAGCGACACCGGGGAACCGCTCAGCCAGCTGGCTGAGCCGGCGACGCACCGACGGCACCAGCCCGGGAACGCGCAGCATCCGTTCGACCGCGCTGACCAGGATGCGGTTCTCCGGCGTGTCGGCGGTGAACTCGTCGTAGCGGACTTCCAGCGGCAGCGGCTGGCCGAGCCGACGGGTCAACTGCCGGGCCGGCATCATCCGCCCGCGCAGAACCGTCGCTGCGGCGTCGACCTCCTGGTAGCCGTGCCGCAGCCCGCCCCGGATCGCCCGGTCGACCTGCCGACACAGCGCCTCGGCGAGCGCCGGAGCCAGCTCGTCGCTGGCCCCCAACGGCAGGCTCGTCGGCTGCCACCGGTGCGGGTTCCGCGCGTAGCCGAACAGGAACAGCAGCCGCGCCACCGGCACCTTCGGGGCTACGTACACGTCGAGGTCGCCGATGCGGGCGGCGCCGACGAGCCGGGTGGCGCGCAGCAGCCAACGCCCGGCCGTCGGGCCCGGACGTACCTCGACGACCGGTTGCCGGCCCGCGCGGGCCGCCGCCAACTGGCGGGCCTGCTCGCCGGTCAGCGCCACGTCCAGCGCCGGACCGGCCTCCCGCAGCTGGATCACCCGGATCACGGTGAGGGCTGCCGATCAGCCAGGGCGGTCCGCAGCGCGTCGAGCCCGTACCGGCCGGGTACGTCCAGGTCGTCGGCGTAGTGGTGGTCGGCGAGCAGCGGCAGGATGTCATGGCGCCAGACCCGGTCGAGGCCGTCCGGGTCGCGGTGGTCGGCCTCGTCCAGCAGGTACGTCGGCCCGACGGCGTAGTCGGCGTCGGCGAGCCGGGCGTTGAGCGCGTCGAGCAGGTCGGCGGCCTCGGTGGGCAGGTCGCGGGCGGTGAGCCAGCGATGCAGCAGGCCGGCCACCGGCGGCCGGTCGGGGTGCATCTCGACGAACGCGAAGCGGCGGCGCATCGCGGCGTCGATCTGGGCGATCGACCGGTCGGCGGTGTTCATGGTGCCGATCAGGTAGAGGTTGGCCGGCAGGGTGAAGTCCTTCGCCGAGTACTGCAGCGCGATCGGCTGGTCACGGTATTCGAGCAGGAAGTACAGCTCCCCGAAGACCTTCGCCAGGTTCCCCCGGTTGATTTCGTCGATGATCAGCACGTACACCGTGGACGGGTGTTCCCTGGCGGCGTCGGCGAGCCGGCGCAGCGGTCCGGAGGTGAGTTTGAATCGCAGGGTGCCGTCGTCGCCGGCCTCGGGCCGGAATCCTTCGAAGAAGTCCTCGTAGGTGTACGACGGGTGGAACTGGATCAGCCGTACCGCGTGGGGTTCGGTGAGCCGGGCGGCGAGGGCGCGGGCGACGTACGTCTTGCCGGTCCCGGGTGGGCCGTACAGGATGATCTGCCGCCGCCTGGCCAGCAGCTCCCGCAGCTCCCGCAGCCAGTCGAGGTCGAGCAGCAGCGTGTCGGCCAGGTCGGCGGGGACGTCACCGAGTCGCGCTTCGGCCGCCGGCGGCGGGGTCGGGGTCGCCACCGGACCTGGCGGCGGCGTCGCGGGGGTGGCCGGTGCCGCGGTCGGCACCGGTTCGCGCAGCAGCGGCGCAGCGAGGTGTTCCAGCGCGGCCAGCCCGTCGGTCAGGTCGACCACGTCGTCCTGGCTCTGCAACAGGTTGGACAGGGCGGCGGGCAGCGCCGACAGGTCCACCGGCGGGTCGAGCTCCAGCCAGCGCACCGGCCGGCGCAGGTGGGACGGCAGCTCCCCGGCGCCGGTGAAGCTGGGCGGGCCAGTGACCAACCCGAGGTGTACGTCGCCGTGGTGCGCGGTCGCCACGAAGTCCCCGTCGCGCATCAGCCGCAGGAAGGCGTTGAACTCGCCGGTCAGCTTCTCCCGTACCGAATAGCTTTTGTGCCGGTAGGCGTCGGCGACGGCCTGGGTCAGCTGCTGCTCGTCGATGCCGGGGCCGAGTTGCGGCAGTTGGGAGGCTGCCAGCGACACCCAACCTTCGGCTAGCCACTGCGGCACCAGGTCGGCGCCGTCGACGTTGCTGCCCCGGACCAGCCAGGCCCGCCGCGCGACGGGTTCAGCCGCGAGGGTGGCGGTCTCGGCGAGTCGCTCGGCGAGGAAGTCAGCGGTGATCCGCTGTTCGGCGTTCGCCCGACCGTCGACGAACTCGACACCTTCCTCGCTGAGCCGGGCCGCCAGGTCGCTACCGCGTAGCCGGGCATGCTGGTGCCTGGCATCGGGAACCCGCCCGGAAGCGTTGAGTACGCGGTGCGCGTTGTCGACGTAGGTGTCGGCCAGTAGGTGGGCGATGTCGTCCGGCGTGCCGTCGACCAGCTCGGCCAGATCGTCGTACGCCGTCCAGGAGCCGGCCGGTACGAGCTCCAGGGTGCTGGTGATCTTCTCGAGCCGGTCGTCGTACTTCCGGCGGATTCGCTTGCGGTCGCGAAAGATCTCCCGGTAGCGCCGGGTGATCTCGGCGTAGAGCGAGTCCGCGTCGGGGTACGTCTCGAGCGCGGCCCGGCCGTCGTCGGTGATCCACCACAGCGCGTCCCGCTTGATCAACCAACCGATGGTGGCGGCGTCACCGGCGTGGAAGCGGGCCGCGACCACCCAGGCCTGCGCACCGTTGGGGTGGGGGCGAAGCTCAGCCTCGTTCAGCTCGATCCGGTCGGCCACCTGGTGCAGCACCTTCTGGCCATGCAGCCGCTGCCCGCTGTCGCGGAGCACTTCCAGGCAGGTACGCACCAGCAGCCCGTTCCGCACACCGTCAGCCACAGACGCCACCTTTCGATCGACTTCGGAAGCAGCGTAGGGCGCGCGGTTCAGCAGCCGACCCGGGACCCACCTAGCTTCCGGTGGATGGTGATCATGCCTGTGCGAGCATGGCAGCCTTACCCGCACAGACCCTCATTGACGCAGATCAACCGATTGGAGGACTGTATCGACAGGAAATTGATGTTACTTTCGGTTACCGTACGGCCTCAGAAGGAGACTTGTCGCCATGCTTGCTGCCGCCGAGGGTAGCCGGGAAACCTGCCTGTTCTGCCAGATCAGCGGAAGTCCAGAATTGGACCTCCCCTGGTACGACCGACCTCTGCTCAGAGAACCGGGTGTCGGAGCCGCGATCTGCGCAGTCGGCTCCTTCGTTCCCGGATACATCCTCGTCGCACCAGCGCAGCACCACAACTCGGTATGGGGCATGCCGCGGGACCTAGCCGAAGGCTTCCTCGTGTTCGTCAGGCGAGCGTTGCAAATGATCGAGGACACCTATGGGCCGGCGACCGCATTCGAGCACGGATCATGCCGCGACACCGAACGCCGAAGGTCGGCATGTATAACGCACTCTCACATTCACATCGTTCCGGGAAGTTACTCGTTGAGTCTCTTGAAACTGGATGTCGGCTTCGTCGGATCCCTGTCCCGCATCGAGGAGATCCCCGCATCACTGAGGAATGACGGATACCTGATGTACCGGGAGTCCGGCCAGAGTGCGCATTACGCACGCGACGTTGGCGTTTCCCAGTTCTTCAGAAGGCATATCGCCAAAGTCATTGGACGCCCAAATGAATGGGATTATGCCGTATACCCACAGTGGGAGAATATTGAACAGACACAAAAACGGCTACGAGGATACTCGAGTCGCACTCAGACAAGAAAACCGCAACTTCTATCAGACGGTCGAGAACATGCCTAGCACAAAAGATCAGAAGCTTCCGGATCAACTGGCTTTTTGGGATGGCTGGCACCGCAGGCGCGGAGCCACAGGCAAGGACTCGATACACCGAAAGATCCGCAGCACCTTCCTTGGAAAACTTCCGGACACCAACAAGAACCCCGATGTCCTCGATCTCGGATGCGGGAAAGGCCACGATCTTCGCGCAATGGCGCTTGCTGGATGCAACGTTTGGGGCATAGACTTCTCGGCGGTCGCAATCGAGCAGGCCCGCACGATTGTCCCACATCGGACAAGGATGCTAAGGAAGGTGAAGCGCAGCCTCCAAGTGTGGGACATATCGAAACCTCTCCCATTTCACGACGAATCATTTGACGGGATATTCTCCCATCTCGCACTACACTACTTTCGAGACAATGCGACGCGTCAGATATTTTCCGAGATTCATCGAGTGCTCAAGCCGCGCGGCGTTTTGGTATTTTGCGTGAAGTCAACGGATGATCCTTACTACGGCGATGGCGAAAAGCTAGATGAGCATATCTTCAACCGGTGCGGACATATTCGGCACTTTTTCGACGAAGGATATGTCAAGGACCTCCTCCACGACTGGCAGATCGAAATGATTGAAACCCATCTTGGCAGATACGCGTCCACCAAGGAGAGCGCCTTCATCAGCACGGTCGCATACAAGTCAGTCTAGTCGCCGCACATCATCGGCATTCACCCCTGGGATGACCGTGGACAAAATTGATCGCAAGAACATTGACTCCCGGGTCGGGAAGTCACTGGACCTGCTGCGCCGCACATATCACGCCGCAGAGGAGGCGCAGGGCGGCTGGTACCACCTATTGGATGTCCCTACCCCTGGCCCATCCGCAACAATAACCGCGTTGAGCAGTTTTCTCCTACACGAAGCGAAATTTGAGCACCAGGACCATTGTCTCCAGTTTCTCAGGCACCGTCAGATCTCCTCCGAGGACCCGCTGCTCGACGGTGGCTGGGCGACCAATACCAGTTTCGGCCAACCGGTTACTGAGGCAACCGCAATGATCTGCCACCTCATGCAGCGAACAGGTCTCGCGTTCGCGACCAATGCACCAGATATTCGACGTGCTGCATCATGGCTAATCCACAACCAGAACGATGATGGCGGCTGGGGCGCATTTAAGGGTCAAGCGTCGCGAGTGTGGCTTACGGCTATGGCTGTACGCGCCCTGGGGGTGCTCGATCGCACCGCTCCGGCCCTCCGCGCAGCAGCTGTCTGGCTGATCGGTGCGCGGGACAGCAAGGCTCGGGCCTGGGGTGAACGTAGCGGCCAAGCTCCCACCGTGACGCACACCGCGATCGTCCTGGTCGCGCTGGTTGAAAGCAACATTTATCGGAATGACAGGTCCTTCTCCGATGCGGTAGAAAATGCTTACCGATGGCTCAAAGAATCGGCCGATACGGCCACTATATATGACGACGACGCGCGCCTCGAAAATTACAATATCACACGGATAGGCCCTGACGGGACCAACCACACCTGGCAGAACTCAATCTGGCATCACGGTCTGCCCTACGTACTAGGCGCACTTGTTCGGCAGCCATCATCAATCGACTACAACCTGACAGTGAGAGCGACTAGAACGATCCTAGAGAGTCAGGACGACGACGGAAGGTGGCCTGGAGTCGACGGCTCCACGGCGCTTTCAATGTGGACAATTTGGCCGTTTCTTGAAGCCCTTTCAGATTTCAAGAGTGCAATCCTTCAGAACGGTGAAAGCATAACGGTACTCTCGTCCGGTACAGCCGTCATGAAGGGAGGCCCAGACGCCTCAACCCCGCTACAACTTGTAATTTTCGCCAAACTTTACCAATCTTTGCTCGTAGGCATTAGAAAAAATTGGGCACCGACCGTTCTACTGCTAACCATTGCCCTAGGGGCCATCGTAGTAGCAACTGAGACACTTCCCGCCAAAGATGTCGCCCTTGGCGTCGGCGTCCCGGTGAGCCTGCTCCTCCTTCAGATTGCCATGACTCGCGGAAGGTCAGGTCGCTAGAATCTCCGACAC
This sequence comes from Micromonospora sp. ABR4_055, assembly GCF_056160425.1. Lineage (NCBI taxonomy): Bacteria > Bacillati > Actinomycetota > Actinomycetes > Micromonosporales > Micromonosporaceae > Micromonospora > Micromonospora sp. ABR4_055. The sequence continues at coordinate 60,123 of NZ_JBSWXD010000001.1, read as the reverse complement.
TACGTCTATTGCCGCCTGTCGCCCTGTAACGATGTGGGCAGCATGGTAACGAAGCCACGGTCGCGCCTCATGTCCAGTATCGCCAACGATCACCACAACGGGAATTTTCCACATATAGGAATAGACCAACTCACAGATACAGCCGATGTAGCTCCTGCCGGATATTGAGACGTCCATTAGGACGACATCCGACTTTCTCAGCAGCCGAAGATCCGACTCGACCATGCTTGAATGATCACCACTGCCCCCGGCCCAGCTAGGTTCGTTCTTCGACCATTCGGAAACCGGATCGACCATGTCGAGTCCGCGCGCTCGCAGAAGTTCGCCGACCAGGGCGCCTTCAGCAAGTACTGTCCCACGGTCCAGACCGTCGATCGCCCGCGCGTAGTAAATAGTCGGCATTTCGTCCCTGCCCGACTAGGCTTCGCTGCTGACGGACGTGGCGGGATCTCGATGCCGTCTGCGAGCCGCGTCGACCGGGGAACGGTACGGCGTACCGGTGCGGATGGCAGCAGCCATCGCGTCGTAGCACTCCAGGATCAGGCGTTTGAGGCGGTACTCGCCGTGCGCGTTCTCGTCCTTTTCCCGGACGACCTTGAAGGTCTCCATGATGTGGTCGACGTCGTCACGGTCCACCCCGTACAGGTGGAAGTAGGCGGCGTCGAGTTCGGCGCGGATGAGTTCGCGTCGCTGCGGGTCCCATCGGAATGGCCCGCCGTCGTCGCCGAGGTCACGGGCGTACGGTGCGAGGTCGTACGCGGTGTAGGTCAGCTCCAGCACCCGGGGCCGGATCCACGCCGATAGGTCGACGGCTTCCGAATCCCAGGGCACCGGTTCGCCGTACCGCTGCGGCGGCAGCAACGGCAACTGGCGTACGAAGTGCTGCTTCAGTGACGTGCCCGGGTACTTCTGCCGGGTGACGTAGTCCAGCGCCAAGCTGCTGAGGTTCGCCTGCAGGCAGTCAGGAAGCTGTGGCACCAGCATCATCGGCAGCTTGTCGCCGGCGGCAACCCGTGGCACGACGGTGGGGATCAGGGTGCGTTCGTCGACACTGCGGGCGATGTCACGCCAACCCAGGAGCCAGTCGTGCGACCAACGCGCGACCAGCCGCTCATCCACCGCCCGCTTCGGTACCCAGTAGCGCGGCAGCGGCAGCCGCGCCGGATCTTCGTGGTCGTCGTCGGTGAGGCGGGGCAGGTTTCCCTTGTTCAACTGCGCCTGAGTCGCGCCCTCGTATGTACCGAACCGGTGGTCGTAGAAGTGGGCCATCTTCGCCTCGTACAACGGCACCATGCGCTCGTCGCCCCGCACGAAGTAGTTGCCCTCCAGGAACCAGCCGTCGCCGACCAGGTCGTCGTAGCCAAGGAACAACTCCGAATCGTTCGCCATGTGCAGCATCGCCATGAACGACACACCCCACGGGTTACCGTCCGGCGCGTCGTCCCGCCACAACACCGGCACCCGCCGGTAGATCCCCAACGTGATCTCCGCATCCCGCCGGGACAGAAACACCGGACACGTCCCCGTGTTCGGGTTCAACAGACCGATCTCCTCCGGCGTCAACGCGTACGCCCGCCGCGCAATCTGATCCACCTGCCGCACCCGGAACACCAACGACACCTGATCGATCGGCCGACGACCGCCCGAGAGAGTCAGCAGTGAGAACCTGAACTGGTTGTGCACACCTTGGAAGACCCGGTCCTCGTTCTCGAAGTCGAACAGTGACACCAGGCTCCGACGACGGACCAGGTCCTTGAAGAAGTCCTGGGTGGTCGCATCGGTGGCGATCCCGGTCGGCACGATCATGCCCAGTTGACCGGTTGGGGCGAGCAGCGTCCGGCTGGTCTCGGCGAAGACGGCGTACGTGTTGATGTCGCCGCGTCCGGTGAGCCGGTGCCGGCCGGCGGTGCGCAGCAGGTGGCTGGTACCGCTGGCGGTGCGCAGAGCCTTCGTCCAGTTCAGGTGCAGCTCACGCTCGGCGGGCTGCGGGCTGTCGGCGAGTGCGGCAATCAGCTTCTTGCGGGCAGCGGCGTTCGGCGCGCCGGCGACCGCTTCGTGCTGGCCGTCGAAGAACTCCTGCTCCTGGAGTTTGACCCGCTCCCAGGGCGGGTTGGTCAGTACGCAGCTGAAGCCGCCGCGCCAGCCGGTGACCGGGTCGACGCCGGCCTTGTCGGCGTGGACCCCGTCGGCGGGGACCTCGAAGATGTGCGGGAACTCGATGTGCCAGTGGAAGAAGCCGTACTGCCGGACCATCGTGTCGACGAGCTGCCGGGCGCGCTCGACGTCGTCGCTGCGCTCGTCGGCGGCGATGCGGGCCAGCATCGCGTTGGTGATGCCGTACGCCCGGTTTCTGGGGATCTTCGGGGCGACGAACGCGGCGCACCAGGCGTCGGCGATCTGCCGCAGGCGGCGCCGGTGCGGGTCGAGGGTCTTGTCCCGCTGCGCCTGGATGTGCACGTCGGCGAGGGTTTCGCAGGGTGCCAGGTGGGCGATGGCGGCGGCTTCGGCGGCGAGGTCGAGGTTGCCGACGCTGTCGGTGGTCAGTGGTCGGACACCGGGCGACTGGCTGGCGTTTTCCCGGCGTAGGGCGGTGACGACGGCGCGGCTGTCGCCGTCGAGGGCGGTGTACGCGGTGTCGGGGATGCCGGCGGCGAGCTGTGCCGGGGTGGCACCGAGCAGCGAGTTGCCGACCCGCAGGTGCGCGTCGAGGTAGCCGAGGGGTTTGCCGGGTTCGACCGCTTCCAGCCAGAGGGAGAGTTTGGCCAGTTCGACGGCCATTTCGTTGCTGTCGACGCCGTACAGGCAGCGGGTGGTGACCTTGCGCATCGCGGCCTGGACGGCGTCGGGGTGGGGTTCCAGGTCGTCGGTTTCCTCGATGGCGATGCGGCGGGCGATGCGGCGCGCCGCGCCGATGAGGAAGTGCCCGGATCCGCAGGCCGGGTCGCAGACGGTGATGCGTTCGAGGGCGGCGACGCGTCCGGCGGGGGTGTCGGCGTCGCAGGCCTCGTCGAGCAGCGGCTCCAACGTGGAGTCGAGGAGTTCGTCGACGAGGGTCGGCGGGGTGTAGTAGGCGCCGGTCTTCTTCCGGTCGCTGCCTTTGACCTTGACGAAGCAGAACGTACCGGTGTGGGCGTCCCAGCAGGGGTGCAGCTCCAGCAGTGCCTCGTACACGCTGCCGAGTTCTTCCGCGCCGAGCCGCGCCCAGTCGACCCACTGCCGGCGGTCGGCCCGCCGGCCGGTGAGGACGCTGAGCTGGGTGACGGCGGTGAGCAGCGCCGAGTTGGTGAGCTGGGCGCGGCGCAGCGGCAGGTCGAGTTCGCTGGTTTCGAAGACGCCGCCGAGGGCGGGCAGGCCGATCACCGGGCCGCCGGATTCCGAGCCGAGCAGCTGGAACACCAGGGCGGTGCTCTGCCACAGGTCGCCGTGCCAGGAGTGGCGGCGGGTGTCGGCGAGGCGGCGCAACCGGCGGGAGGAGAAGTAGGTGTCGTAGCGGTCGCGGGCGGCCCGGCTGGCGTGCGGGTCGAGCAGGACGCCGCGGTCCTCGACGACCATCCAGAAGATCAGCTTGTAGACGAGCCGCAGCAGGGAGCGTTTCAGATCGGCCAGGGTCAGCCGGCCGGCGGCGACGTCGTCGCGCAGCTGCCGGTTGTGCGGGTGGCTGAGGAAGCCTTGTCCGAGGGTTTCCAACGCGTCGTGTACGCCGTACCGCAGGCTGGTGAGGGCGCGTTCGCCCTGCCGAGCGCCGTAGGTGCGCCACTCTTCCAGCGGGCAGGAGGCGGCGCCGGCCTGCGGGTCGCTGATCTCGAACCGGCTGGCGTGCGCGATCCGGTAGAACAGCAGGAAGTCGGCGAACAGTTCGCCCTGGAAGATCGCCGCCAGGTCGAATTCGAGGTACTCGCTGCCGGCGAGGTTGGTGGAGTCGCGCAGCAGTCGCAGCTGCGGCCCGTTGCACAGCACCGCCCACAGGTGCTGGTCGCTCTGGTTGAGCAGCCGTTGCACCATCACGTGCGGTGCGGCGTCGGCCGGGGAGCGGGTGCCGCGTGGCGCTCCGGCGGCCCGCCGGTCGAGGTCGGCGCCCCAGGGGGCCAGGTGCACCGGCAGGGCCTGCTGCCATCGGTGGCTGACCGGGAACGGCTGTTCGTCGATGACGATGCCGCCGGGTAGGCGTTCGATGCCGTCGAAGTCGAGGGTACGCAGCAGGGTGTGCCGCCAGTCGTCGGCGGCGCGCCGCCGGTTTCGGCGGCTGCCGGTGCCGGACTGCTGGTCGGCGTACCGGTGGAATTCGTCGCGCAGGTAGCTGAAGTCGCGGTTGGCGATCCGGCGGACGGATTCGCCGGCGGTCAGGTGATAGGAGCGGGCGTCGATGGCGGGCACGGTCGGGTCGCCGTCGCGGATGCGACCGAGGACGCCGCCGGGCAGCAGGCTGCCGACCAGGTTGACCGCCGAGTGCGCCACCGCCATGCTCGTCCTCCCCAGGCCGAGCCCCCGCGTCTACATGTGGCAATCATTCAGTCACGATCAGCAATCTTCCGCTGTCGAGTAGCCGACAGATCACCACGCGCTACCGGTCCTGCCAGGCGGCGAGCAGGTCGGCGGGCTGATAGAGCACGTCGAGGCCACGACAGGACGCGCCGCTGCGGGAAACGGCAACGGTCGGCACCGGCTCGTCGGTCAGCGCTGCCCGGTGCCGGAACAGCGCGGACAGGTCGTGCCCGTCGAACGGCGCCTGGTCGTGCCATTTGATCGAGCCGACGAAGTACAACTCGCGGGCGATCGGTGCCCGGTCGGCACCGACGATGTCGATCTCGACGTCGTTCGATCTGGTCCAGTACGCCCCGATGGCGGGTGCCGCCGGCAGCGAGTCGTCGGGCAGCAGCCGGGCGAGTGCGTCGCGGATCAGCGGCTCGACGGCCCGGCCCCGCCAGCTCGGGAAGCTCGTCCGGATGCGGGCCAGGGTCAGGTCACCCCGGCCGCGTTCGATTTCCGGCATCGCGGCGGCGAGAAACCGCAGCCAGAAGCGCAGGTACGGGTCGACGATCCGGTAGCGGCGGTCCTTCGACGGGCGGGTGGACAGCGGCAGTTCACCGGTGACGAGCCGCTTGACCTGCAGGGTTTCCAGGGACCGGTGCAGCGACGTCGAGGACAGTTCGCCGGCCGTACGGGCGATGTTGGTGAACGTCCGCTCGCCGGAGCCGATCGCGGTCAGCACCTCGCGGGCCTGGAGCTGGGCGGGGAACTCGGCGGCGAGTGACCGTTCCGCGGAGACCAGCAGCGCCGATGTCGGGTCGGCCAGTGCCGCGCCGAGGAAATCCCAGACGCTGGCGCCGGGCGGCCATTCGGCGGCGACCAGCGGCAGTCCGCCGGTGATCAGCGCGGCGTCGATCGCGTCGGCGGGTGGCAGGTCGAGCATGGTGGCGAGGTCGGCCGGGTTGAGCGGGCCGAGCACCATCTCGCGGCCACGCTGGTGGAACGGCCGACGGTAGTCGTTGAGCGCCTCCATCATCGCCAGGTCGGAGCCGATGAGGACGAGCAGCACCGGCTTGCGGGACAGCAGCCGGTCCCAGGCCCGCTGCAGGATGCCTTCGAACTGCTGCTCGGGATCCATCAGATAGGGCACCTCGTCGAGGACGACGACGCTGGGAGTGTCGTCGGGCAGCGCCGCTGCCAGCAGCCGAAACGCGGCGTCCCAGTCCGACGGGTTGGCGGCGGCGATCAGGTCCCGGCCGGGCAGGGTGGATTCGGCCGCGTCGGTGGCGATTTGCCGCAGTTCGGTGGCGGTGCCGGCACCGGCGGCAGTGAAGTAGAGGTACGGCACCTGCGCGTCGTCGACGAACCGCTCGACCAGGCGGGACTTGCCGACCCGCCGCCGCCCTCGGATGAGCAGGCAGCGGCCGGGCCGGTCGTCCCGGGCCGAGGCGATCCGGTCCAGCTCGGCGGCGAGGGTGCCGAGTTCCCGGGTACGCCCAACGAAGCTCGCCACGCTAACTCCCATGTTAGTAACACCGATGTTAGTAACATCGAGGTTAGCTCAGGCGTGAACATGGCGGCACAGCCACCGCGAGGGCTGCAATATTTGGCTCAGCTACTGCAAAACTTGCCTGTACGACTAATATTGCAGAAGGCAGCGAAATTTTGCAGCAGGGAGTGGCGGTGAACCGGACAAATTCGACAGCTCTGGCCGGCGTCGCCAGCGACCAGTGGGGCATGATCAGCACAGCACAGGCCGCGCATCTCGGGATCACCGCAGTCAGGCTGGCCAGCATGGCTCGTGCCGGAGAGCTTGACCGGCTCGCCCATGGCATCTACCGCCTGGCAGGCACCCCTCCCGATCCGCACGACGACCTACGGGCGGCGTGGATCGCCCTCGACCCGCACCGAACCGCAGCGGAACGAATCGCGGCCGGCCCCACCGAGATCGTCTCCCACCGGTCAGCCGCAGAGCTACAACGACTCGGCAACCTGGACGCCGATCTGCTGGAATTCACCACGATCGTCCGTCGCCAGACCCGCCGCACGGACGTCCTACTCCGCAGAGGCACCTTCGACGACACGGACTGGACTCTCGTCGACGGCCTGCCGACAACCACACCGCTGCGTACCCTGCGGGACCTCGCGGCCAGCCGTGCCGATCGCGGACACCTCGCCGGTGCCGTCCGGGACGCCGTCACGCAACACAGCGTGCCGCTCACCGACATCTCGGCAGAGCTGGCACCCTTCGCAGGGTCCTACGGCGCGGTCGCGGGCAACGGCGAAAGCCTCGTCGACATCCTACTCGCTGAGTCAGGCATCCCAGCGGACGCGCTGGACCTCGTCGAGCGCCTGGCCAGGCAGATCGTCCAACTGAGCACGGCCCACAACCTGGACCCGCTGCGGGCCGTGCTCCATCAACTAAACCGGCAGCGACCTGCCGACGTACCGAGAAAGCCTGATGAACACCGATAACCCGTACCGATCCCCGGCTGCGTTCCGATCCGCGATCGACACCAAGCTGAAAGCCGTCGCCCGCGACAGCGATCGCCCGTTCGTCGAGCTCCGCCGCGAGTTTCTGTACCAACGGTTCCTCGCCCGTGTGTTCGACGACAGCGAGTCAGCCTGGGTGCTCAAGGGCGGGATCGGGCTGCTTACCAGGCTGCCTGGGGCGCGACACAGCCGCGATATCGACCTCCTTCACCTCACCAGCGACCCGGTCGAGGCCGAGGCTGAGCTGCGCCGCATCGGCCGCCGTGACCTCGGGGACCACCTGCGCTTCGAGGTACGCCGATCAATACCGCTGTCCGTGGAGGACGCCCTCCGGTTGAAGACCGAGGCCTACACCGGTGCGACAAAGTGGGAGAGCTTCGACATCGACGTCTCCTGCGAGCGCCACTTCGTGGCCTCTGTCGAGCCGATTCTGCCAACCCCGGTATTGCAGATCGACAGCATCCCGGCGCTTCCACCGTTTCGGCTCTACCCGCTGGTCGACCAAATCGCTGACAAGATCACCGCGATGTACGAGACGCACGGCGGCGTCCCCTCGAACCGCTACCGGGACCTGGTCGACCTGGTCCTGCTGGTCGATATCGAGCAACTGGACGCAGGCCTGCTCAGCTCCGCGCTGGCCCAACGTGTCCGGTACGCCCGGAGCCCGGTGACGTTGCCCGACGCGATGTGCTCGCCAGGGCAAGGCTGGCCAGAGGGTTACCGCGCCGCAGCCCGGCGCAGCTCGCTGCCCGCCGACCTGCACCGCATCGAAGCCGCGTTGCAGCACGTCGGGCGATGTCTCGATCCCATTCTGGGCCGTCAGGTGCCCCGCGCCCGGTGGACGCCGTCCAGTCGCCGGTGGATCACGGATGCCCCCTGACAGCAGCGCGCAGTTCGGTTGCCGGAATGGGTGGGAGCTCTACCGTGGCGGGGGTGTTGACGCCGCCGGAGGCGCTGCCCGAAGAGACGGTGGGGCGGCCCGCCGCCCGGATGGTGCTGACCCACGGTGAGCCGCACCCGGGCAACACGATGCGTACCGTCGACGGGTGGCGGCTGATCGACTGGGACACGGCGCTGGTCGCCCACCGGAGCGGGACCTGTGGCATCTGGAGCCGGGCGACGGATCGATCACGGCGGCGTACGTACCCGTAGGCGACCGGTGTCCGGGCGGTGGCGCAGCTGATGGAGCCGTTTAGCGCCGCAGCTCAGTCTCCGGGATATCCGTCGAGGAGCCGTGCAGCGACAGCTGGTGACAAAATGGTTGACCAGATTATTTCACCGGGACCAGGATTCAACCCAACCACACCGTTTGGCTCTGGCATCCAGCTGCTGAGATCAACATCAGGAATCGCGTTTATGATTACCGCGAACACCTTCGGATCGGCGACGTTTTCAGCACCTATAACCAGGTAGGTCTCGCCATCGTTAGCCCTGGCCCAGGCCCTCACGCTGTAGTTGTGGAACTCTGCCTGATGAACGTGGCCACTCCGGAGAGATCGAGCAATTAGGTCACATACGATCCTACGTATTTCCACCTCCCATGCTGCGGCATGTTCTAGTTCGAGGCGTTTCCAGTCCCAGTCTGCAGGTAGCCACTTTTCGGATGATCCACCCTCGCGCTTAACAGCTCCCGCAAGGGCTTCATAGAAGTCGGCCGGATCGCCCTCGCGTCTAAATCCGGCGGCTCCCATCCACCATGGAGCAGCGCGAACCTGTGGTCCCGCATCTGCGTGGTCTGCTTCCAACAAGCGAGTGGCAACACCGCGCCAACGACCCGTCTTGACTTTGAACCACACGCGGTCCTTCAGGGTAACGACCCTTTCAACACCTCCAGCAGCATGTGCTTCCGGTAAGCGCTGAGCCTCTACTATCAGATCATGATCATGCTCACTGAGCGATTCGGTGATAGGTGGAACTCGAAGATCAAGATTCGTCATACAGACGCGCGTTGGTCGGACGGGCTTGGCCTCACCGCTCATTCGATGAGTTTAGAGCCCAAACCCGCCCAAAATCCAGACGGGCTCAGCGCCCGTCAGGCATGCCACCGTACTCGTCAAGCCGATCAGCAGGCACCCCGGTAAGGAGTGAGACAGCGGACCTGGACGAACCGTCAAGGTGGCTAAGAGCAGCGCGAACGCCCTCGTTGATCTCGCTACGATGTGCCTCGATGTACTCGCGCACAGCAGCGTCGACGATGTCTTTCTTGGCCATGCCCAGAAAGTGGGCGGCGTGAGAGATGAGCTGGTCAGTACCGACGTCAACCTTGATGGGAGCGGACGTTGCAGCCATGAGGCCCCCCTTCCAGTGACCTACAGTACCTTGGTACCAAAGTACCCGGCAACACCTAGCACCTAACCTCTCAACGATACTGGTCCTAGGCTGGTACGGCGACCGCGTTGCGAAGTCTGCACCTGATCATGTGAGCGTGTAGCCCCAGGCGAGGAGCTAGCAGTCAAGCTGCCAGCATGGCATATCGGTAATCTACGGACAGACAGGTGCTAAGTACCTAATCTCGCCGCCCGCACACCGGCTCGGCCGACGACGCGGCAGGGTGGCAGATCCTGCGTGACTATCTGGAGTCGATGAACGGCAACGGCGCTGCCGGTTGAGACCGGCCGACTCATCTGACGGTTCGTCGGGCCTGTTCGGCTCGCCACAGCAGTTCGCCCTGCTCGGCGGCTGCCTCGTTGGCGGCGATCCATTCGTCGATCTCGGCCCGGTGGTCGGCGTAGTAGCGCAGCGCGACGTCGACGCTGTGCCGGGTCAGCCCGGTGCTGGCCATCATCTCGGTGACCAGCTCGTCGCCGTCCCGCTCCGGGGAGGCGGCCTTGATGGCGTGTCGCGCGGCGATGATTTCCCACACGTCAGGGCCGCCGGCCAGCGCGGCCCGCTGCCCGGTCGGCCCGTCGCGCAGCAGGATGCCGGGGTACTTCGCACCGTCGTACAAGCTCATGGGCCTACTCCTCCTCATCGAAAGGAAGTGCGGGTCCGTCGTCGGTGACTCCGTCGGGGAGCCGGCCGGCGGCGGTGAGCCGCTCGTACGCCCAGCGCCAGTCGTCGCAGCGGCTCCGCAGGCAGGACACGCAGACCTTGAGCGTCGGCGAGTCGGTGTGGGCGGCCAGCACGTCCCGGTAGACGGCGACGAGGTCCTCGCGGACCGGCACCGCCTCCTCGACGGACGGCCCGCTGCTCACCGCGCACCCGCGTAATAGTGGTGCCGGCCGTTGGACTGCCGCTGCGGGTCGAACCGTGCCTCGAACTGCTCGGTCTGCCATTCGCGCAGCGCGTTACGCACCCGGTCCGCCTCGCCCCAGGCCATCCGCAGCTCACGGCGCAGCTCGTCGACCTCGTCGGCGACCCGTTCCAGGTAGCCGTACACCTCGTCGGGGTCGAGGCCGCCGCGCCAGCGGCGCGGCAGGAACCGCATGGCGCGCACCGCCGGCCCGGTCAGCCGCGATCGCCGTACGCCGTTGCGTCCGCTGTTGCTCTGGTAGTCGCCGCCGGTCGCCGCCGTCAGCCGGTGCCGTACGGTCGCCGCGTTGCGCCTGAACACGTTGTGCCTCCATGGGGGAGAGAATCGTGGAGAGGCACCGGGGCGGGCGGGATCACGCCAACCGAGTTTGCAGACCTGGGAGCCGCGTTGCCGGGCACCCGCCCCGGGCCGTGCCACCACGATGCCGGGCGCACACGGCCGGAGAACAGCGCATGTTTGGTGCACGCTGTGCCGCGCTCGTGATGCACGTTTGTAGCGACACCCGCACCGAGCTGCACTATCACGCTTTCCTCGGTTTCGAGCCGTGGAACTTCCACGTAATCCACAGCGCCAGAAGGTTATCCACAGCCCGTTGCATTGATCTTGTTCTTCTGTGTGTACTACGTGCACCGTGGACATTGATCCGACGCGACGGGAGGGCGTCCAGGTGACGACGACACGGCGACACCGGTTCATCCAGCACCGCAAGGCTGCCGGTTTCACTCAGGAAGGGCTCGCCGCACACCTGTACATCGACCGCACCACCGTCGCCCGATGGGAGCGCGGGGAGACAGATCCACACCCAGCGGTACGGGCACGACTCGCCGAAGCCCTTGACCTGCCGATTGATCAGCTCGATGCGCTGCTCGCTGGCGAACCGACGGATCTCGCTCTGGACAGCACCGATTCCGGCGGTACCGTGGCATTCGGGGATCCCGATGGAGGTGATCTTGTGGACCGCCGCGCGTTCGCGATCAACACCGCTCTCGCTGGGCTCGGCATCGCCACACCACTGCGCGACTGGATCACATCGCCGCAGGTGCCGCAGCACCTCGGCATGGAGCACATGCGGCAGGTCTCCGAGACGATCATGGCCTTCGAGCGAGCTGACGCTGTTGTAGGCGGCGACAGCCTGTGCGACATTGCCCTCGCCATGTACCGCCGCCTGGCCCGCTGGGAGCGCGAAGCCAGCTATAACCATCAGGTCAGCGAGGCTCTGCAAGACTGCCTTGGGGACTTGGAATCGCAGGTGGGCTGGCTTGCTCTCGACGCCGAGCGCCACCAAGAGTCCCGTCACTACCTGAACGAAGCCGTCATCCGTGCCCGGCTCCGCGACGACCCGCGCCTTGAAGTGCAAGCGCTCCAGCAACTCTCGATGCTGGTGCGCGATACGAATCCACGCGAAGCCCTGCGGTACGCCGAGGCAGCTCAGCGGATTGCAGCGCCGTGGGCCACCCCTCGTTTGAAGACGCTGCTGCATCTCCGATCCAGCCTCGCCCACGCCAAGGGCAAAGACGCCTCAAGCTTCGGCCGGGAGTTGGTGAACGCCAAGATCCAATTCGACCGTGGTCTACACGACGACGATCCGGACTACATCGGGTTCGTCACCATCCACGAGGTCAACGCAACCGAAGGTCTGTCGCATCTGGCGCTCGACCGCCCCGACCGAGCCGCAGCCAGCTTCATCGGCCGACTCGAACGCCCCGATCCGGTCTTCAAGCGGAACGAGTACCTGGGCAAGCTCAACATGGCTACGGCCCTGAACCAACAGGGCGACCATGCGGGATCCGGCGTGATCGCGCTCAACGTTCTGCCTGCCGTCGCGTCGCTTAAGTCTCGGCGCACGCGGAAGCGCCTGGCGTCCCTGCGTGCCGACCTCGGGCGGACGGCTCCTCACGTGCCGGCGGCTCGTGACTTCATCGAGGCGTACGACGCCGCCAAGGTCGCCTGACGGCCGACCCAGCAGGCAGGGCTGTCACTGGACGAGGTGAGAGAGGTGTTGAAGGATGCCTGAGACCGTTCTCGACCTGATTGTGGTTTCTCCACAGACCGACGAGGAAGACTGGGTCATCTACAGCCCTCAGATTCCCGGGCTGGCGGGCGGTCGCGACAGCTTTCTACAACTTCGCGAGGATCTATCCGAAATCCTCCGCTTTGCCGGAGTCGATTTGCCTGCGCACCTCCGGATCCACGTTGAGGAGATTTACGACTCAACCGATGCCGACTACGTCATTCGAGTAGCTCAAGATCCTTATCACAAGGACCGTGCGGCGACTGCCAACCGCCTCCGGGCAGCACTGACGGATGAGCGGCAGCGGTACGACCTCCTTGGTTCGCCCCGCACCCGAACGGGCGAAGTTCTTTTCATCAGCGCGGTCGCTTCCGACACGCTCGGCGAACTGGCGGCGCAACTCCGCCCCTCCGGGGACGCTGCACTAATTGTCTGCAGCGTGGCAAACAATTTCATCTGGACCTTCCACTTCACCAACAGCGAAGAACTCGACGAAGACGCGCGCTCTCTCGTCGATCTGGGAATCTCGGAGAGCACGACCATCGGCGAGATCATGGGACAGCGGACCAACAGCCACCCACTGGCAGTTCTCGCGGCCTAGCCCACTAGAGACTGGACGCGAAGGAAGGCGACTTGATGACGGTCGACGGTCTCAATCTCGACGTCTACGACGCTGACCAGGCGAAGGCAATCCTTGAAGACCTGGTCGCCGTCTACATCGAGATATACGACGAGCCGGCCGACGCGTTCCACGGCGAGGACCGCTACCGCCGGCAGATCAACGGGCATATGACACTGCCCGGCTGGAAGCTCGTCACCGGCACAGTCGGCAACGAACTCGTCGGCTACGCCTACGGCTTCCCGCTGTCGTCGGACCGCTGGTGGTCAGGGCTGCTCACCCCCGTACCGGACGGATTCACCTCAGAGGACGGGCGGCGCACCTTCGCGATCAGCGAGCTCATGGTCCGCGAGTCCTGGCGGCGACAGGGCATCGCCCGCGCGTTGCACGACGAGTTGCTCGGCAACCGCGAAGAGTCCCGAGCCACCCTGCTCGCCGACCCGAAAAACGCCCCAGCGCAGGCCGCGTACGCCTCCTGGGGCTGGCACACCGTCGCCCAGCTCCGGCCGAATTGGGATAACTCCCCCATCTACGACGTCCTCATCCGTCCGCGCCAGGTCTGACCGGCCCCCCTCTGAATAGGCAGATGACGACGTACGAGGTCACCTGGCCTGGGACAGGTCGCGCCGTCGTGAGCGACCCCGCGCAGATCGACAAGGTGCTCCGCGCGCTCCACGATGTTGGACAGCCCTGTGTAGTCGACGTGTTCCGTTACTCGGGCGGTAGACCTGACGGCGGTGTCCAAGTCGGGGTAGGCCATCCGGACCGATCGTTCGTGCTCTACTTCGGCGAGCCAGCCGGCGGGTACGCGGTCGAGCCTGGTATTGAGCCATGGAGTTGTGAGATCGAGTTCGGATATGGCGGCCAGCCCACCAGCTACCACCCCGCCGAAACCCGGATCACACCTGACGTGGCCTTCGTGCTTGTCCGTCAACTGATAGCAACCGATAATCGCCCAACCGGCGTGACGTGGGACGAGGACAGCGATCCCAGCCTCGATTCCGCCGATCTGGGAGCGAGTGACCCTCCCTCAATTTTCTGGGTCGACACGCATGTCGGCTGGTAGCGCACCGGTCCTCAGGTATTCGCCAACGGCGCGGCGAGCAGCTACTGGGGTTATTCTCGTCCGGGCGGGCGAGTAAACAGCGGGCTGACCTCCATAGCTAAACTCAATTGATTCCTTCCATTCGGGCACGTCCGGCTGCCAGATGTAGCCACCATCCTCATCGAAAATGAGCACGACCGCCCGGTGCGGATGGCCAACCCCGATCTGCAAGCCAGCATCGTCGTTACCGTCAGCGGTAAGATCAACCATGTTCGGACCGGCAGCGGAAACGCGATCAAGGATCTCGTCCACTTCCTCCATCGTCGTTGCCGAGGCGGTGTTGTCGGCACCCCAGTACAGCAGATATCCGCTGCTCATGCGACCCCTCTTCCATTCCCGCGATAGTCCGCCCACCATGTGGTTCTATTGTCTGCACCAGCGACGTACACGCGCAAGGTGGTGCCTACAGGTAGCATCTCGGCCAGTCGCCGGTTACAACCCTTCGGGCCTCCACACGGCTGCACAGAAACGACCAGGGTTGCCTCGGTCGGCGCGCCAGGGCGGCGCAGCATAGCCGCTACATGGCCTTCAACATGCTGGGTAGCGGCGGCCATCTGGTGCCATCGCAACGGAGAATCCCGGCGTAGACCAGGTGCACCACGTCCCGGTCCGTCGTCGCCGCTCCAGATGAGTCCGCCATGGTCCTGGCCGTCTGAGCTGAGCAGAACGCCGGCGGTCTTGCTGCCCCTGGGCAGCACGGCGCGCACCTCGCTTGCTGCCGCGAGCACGGCCGCTGAAGGCGATGACGGCTCTCCAGCCAGACTGGATGCCTCGGGCGATCCACTACTGACGCCAAGCGGAATGCCGATATGGATCATGTATGCCTCGACCGCGTCCGCCCCGGCTCTCGCGTCTCTTGCGCTGTTTGCGGCCGCCTCGATGGCGGTCGCCAGGGAAGAAAGGAGGCCGTCTGTGGCTGGAGCTGCCGAGCCACGCAGACCAATGCGCAACGAGTCCGCAACGTCGGAAAGTCGCCGCGATGCTTGGCTGGCCGTCATGGCAGCTGATCGGATCGCAGTGACTGCACTTCGCAAACGCGCGCCGACCTGCTCCATCGCGCTCATGATCGCTCCGGCCGCCAACGCACTAGGGACGGCCCTAACACCTGCGGTCGATCGAAGATGTCGATGATGCCGTCAACGATTTCGTCCAGATCAGGGAGCCCCCTATCGCCTGCCGATGCCCTCGCCCCCACATCGCGATCAGCACCGCAACCCACCATCCCTTGTAGTCAATCCTTAGGTACGCGTGCCTCTACAAATGCCGTGGGCCTTGGCCAGGTGGGGGGTCGAGCGGGGTTTGGTACGGCTGGCCGGTGCGGATGGCATCGGCCATCGCGTCGTAGCACTCCAGGATCAGGCGCTTCGTGCGAAACTCGCCGTGCGCCTTTTCGTCATTCTCTCGGACGACCTTGAAGGTCTCCATGATGTAGTCGACGTCATCCCGATCCACCCCGAAAAGATGGAAGTATGCAGCATCGAGTTCAGCACGGATAAGTTCACGTCGCTGAGGGTTCCACCGGAAGGGCTGACCCGTTTCCCCAACGACTGAGGATAGTCCCCGCATATCATAAGCGGTGTAGGCAAGCTCAAGAACCCGCGCTGAAATCCAGTCTTGCAGCAAAGAGGTCGAGTCCCAGGGTGCATCGCCACAATAAACTTCCGGACCAATTATTGGGAATTGCTTGATGTAGGAATAAGTGAGATGAGTTCCTGCAATTTTTTGTCGCGCAACATAGTCGATGCTATAACCGCTCAAGTTGGCCAGCAAACCGAGCAACGATCCAGGACTCATACTACTCATTACGAGCGGCGTAGTGTGACCCACAGCGACAGGGGGAAGTAGCGCTGGGATCAGGGTGCGCTCGTCGGTGCTGCGGGCGATGTCGCGCCAACCCAGCAGCCAGTCATGAGACCAACGACCGGCCAGCCGCTCGTCCACCGCCTGTTTCGACACCCAATAGCGTGGCAGTGGCAGCCGCGCCGGATCGTCATGATCGGCGTCGGTGAAGCGGGGCAGTGTCCCGACGTTCAACTGCGCCTGCGTCGCCCCCTCGTACGTACCCAGCCGGTGGTCGTAGAAGTGGGCCATCTTCGCCTCGTACAACGGCAACATCCGCTCGTCGCCTCGGACGAAGTGGTTGCCCTCCAACGTCCAGCCTTCTGGCTCCAAGACCTCCCTCGTTCGGAAAAGCCCCGAGTCCGTGGCCATGTTGAACAGACCTTGACTGAAAGAGATACCCCACGGGTTGCCGCCCACTTTGGCCTCGTCCCACAGGACCGGAACTCTCCGGTAGATCCCCAACGTGATCTCCGCGTCCCGCCGGGACAGAAACACCGGACAGGTCCCCGTGTTCGGGTTCAACAGACTGATCTCCTCCGGTGTCAACGCGTACGCCCGCCGCGCAATCTGATCCACCTGCCGCACCCGGAACACCAACGACACCTGATCAACCGGCCGCCGCACACCCGCCGCCGTCAACAACGAGAATCGGACCCGATGATCGACCCCCTGGAAGACCTTGTCCTCGTTCTCGAAGTCGAACAGTGACACCAGACTCCGACGACGTACCAGATTCTTGAAGAAGTCCTGGGTGGTCGCATCGGTGGCGATACCCGTCGGGACGATCATGCCGAGCTGGCCGGCAGGTGCGAGGGTGATGCGAGATGACTCCGCGAACATCGCGTAGGTGTTGAGCCGGCCCTGGCCGGTCAGTGGATAGCGTCCGGAGCTGCGGATCATGTGGCTGATCGCCTCGACTTCGCGGACAGCGGTCAGGTAGTCCCGGTACAGCGACTGATATGAGGGCTCTTCGGCGTGCTCCAGTGCGGCGATCGCCTTCTTCCGCGCTGCGGCGTGGGCCGCGTTCGCGATGTGTGGCGCTGGTGCCGCGAAGAACTCCTGCTCTTTGAACTCAATCTTCTCCCACGGGGGGTTGCCGAGGACGCAGGAGAAGCCGCCCTGCCAGCCGGTGGCGTCGTTGACCGGTCCGTGGTCGGGCACCCGGAAGATGTGCGGGAACTCGATGTGCCAGTGGAAGAAGCGGAACTGCCGGTGCAGCCGCTCCACCTGCTCCTCGACCGCGGCCAACTCCAGCGACGCCTCACCCTTGCCGAGCCGCTCCAACACCGCCTGCGTGATCGCCGTACCCCGGGAATCTGGGGTTCTTGGCTGCACGAACGCGGCGCACCAGGCATCCGCGACCAGCCGGGCGTGACGGCGCTCCTGCTCCAGGACCTGCGCCCGCTTGGCCTGCACGTGCACGTCGGCCAGCGACCCCGGCTCGGCCCGGGTGATCTGGGCGGCCTCCTCGGCGAGCGTGGCGTTGCCGACCTGGACGCCGCCGCTCCACAGCAGCTCCGTCTGGCCGCCGGCCTCCACCGCGTTCTGCTTCTTCAACGCGGCGGCGACCTTCTTGTCGTCGCCGGTCAACGCGGTGAACGCCGTGTCCGGGATGCCGTCGGCCAGCAGCCGGGGCGTCACCCCGAGCAGCGAGTTGCCGACCCGGATGTTGGCGTCCAGGTAGCCCAGCGGCCGGCCCGGCTCCATCGCCTCCAGCCACAGCGACACCTTCGCCAACTCGGCGGCCATCTCGTTGACGTCGACGCCGTAGATGCAGCGGCCGATCACCCGACGCAGCGCCGAGCGGACCGCCAGCGGCGTCGGCTCCAACTCGTCGGTCTCCTCCGCGGCGACCCGCTTCGCGATCCGCCGGGCCGCCGCGATCAGGAAATGCCCCGACCCACACGCCGGGTCGCAGACCGTCAACTCCAGCAGCGCCGCCACCCGCTCCGGCGCGGTCGGCCGGTCGCACGCCTCGTCGATCAGTGGATCCAGCGCCGAGTCCAGCAGCGACTCCACCAGCGACGACGGAGTGTAGTAGGAGCCGGTGGTCTTGCGTTCGTTGCCGGCCAGCCGTTCCGTGCCGAACCGCCACGCCGACGCGTCCCAGCGGGGCCGCAGCTCCAGCAGCGACTCGTAGACGCTGCCCAGCTCCTCCGCGCCCAGGTGCCGGAAGTCGACCCGCTGCCGGCCGCCGCCGCGCCGCTGCGGCAGCACCGCCAGCGCCTCCACCGCCTCCAACAGATGCCGGTTCGACAGCTTCGCCGCCGCCAACGGCCGGTCCAGCGGACCCGGCTCGAACAGCCCGCCGATACCGGGCAGACCCAGTCGGGGCTGGCCCGCCTCCCGGCCCAGCGAGTCGAAGACCAGGCGGACCGCCTCCCACAGGTCGCCGTGGCGGGAATGCCGCCGCCGCACCGCCAGATCCCGCAGCCGGGCCGCCGAGAAGAACGTCGCATAGCGCCGCCGGGTCGCCGCGTCCGCCTGCGGATCCAGCAGCGAATGCCGGTCCTCGGCGACGAACCAGAACAGCAACCGGTAGATCACCCGCAGCAGGGACCGTTTCACGTCCTCCAGGCGCAGCGTCGCGTCGGCGACCTGGCCGCGCAGCGCGGCGTTCTCCGGATGGGTCAGCAGCCCGGTGCCGAGGATCTCCAGCGCCCGTTCCACCCCGTCGCGCAGCTGCTCCAACGCGCGTTCGCCCTGCTTCGCGCCGGCCGCCCGCCACTGCTCCAGCACACACGACGCCGGCCCGGCCGCCGGCTCGGCCGGACGCATCCGGGACGCGTGCGCCAACCGGTACAGCAGCACGAAATCGGCGAACAGCTCCCCGTCGAAAATCGCCTCCAGGTCGAACTCGATCGACGCCGAACCGACCAGCGTCGTCGAATCCCGCAGCAGCCGCAGCTTCTGCCCGTTGGACAGCACCGCCCACAGGTGCCGGTCGCTGCGGTTCAGCAGCTGCTGCACCATCGAATGCGGGGCGGCGCCGGCCGCGCCGCGCACCCGCGCCGTCCGCCGGTCCAGGTCCACCCCCCAGCCGAGCAGATGCACCGGTACGGCGTCCAACCGGTGCGACACCGGGAACGTCAACTCGTCGACGGCGATCCCGCCGGTCACCGGCGTCAACGGGTCGAAGCCCAGCTCCCGCAGCAGCACCAGCAGCCAGCGTTCCCGGGTCAGCCGGGCCGGTGCGCCGTCGCCGGCCCGCTCCCGCTGCCGGCTGAAGTCCCGCCACACCTCCTGCAGGTAGGCGAACGACCGGTTGGCGTAGCGGCGCACCGACTCACCCGACTGCAGGCCGTACGCGGCCGGGTCCATCCCCGGCAGCTCCCGGTCGCCGTGGCCGATGCGCTGCAGCAGACCGCCGGGCAGCAGGCCGCCGTCGACCCGTACCGCCGGATAGACCACCGCGCCGCTCATCACTGCTGCCCTCCGGGAAGATAGAGGTAGACGCCGAGCACGTCGGCCGGTTTCTGCGCGGTGACCGTGACCTGCCGGCGGACCCGCTGCCCGGCCGCCTCCCGGACCCGCAGATGCGCGGCCCGCAGCCGGTCGGCGAGCTCGTCGGCGGTGGCCGACAGATGGTCGGTGACCGCGTCGAGCTGGCCGACGACCCGGGTCAGCAGCGGTGTCGCCGCGTCCGGCAGCACGTTGCCGGTCGGGGTCGCCGACAGCAGCGCGGCCGTCTCCTCCTCGGTCAGCCACTCGGCCGCCTGCGGGGCACCCCGGAACGCCAGCACCCGCGCCTCCTCGGCGACCATCGGGCGCGGCTCACCGCCCGCCGCCGCGCCGGCCGGCAACGTCAGATGCAGCCGGAACCGCACCAGCAGCAGCGTCGTGCGTTTCGACACCGCAGCGGTACGCATCACCCCGGCCCGCCGCGCCGGCCGCTTCTCCGCCGACAGTTTGTCCGCCGGCAGCGACGGATTCAGCGCCGACTCCAGCACCTGCCGGGCCAGCGCCGACACGTACGGGTCGGTCCGGTCCAGATGTGCCGCGCCCGGCGGGGTCGGCAGCTCACGGCGCAGCTGCAACACCCCGGCCCTGCCCTGCCCCGCCTTCGTCGGCCGGGGTGGGAAGGCGTCGGTGACCTGGCTGGGCAGCCCGGCCAGGTCGGCGTCGAACCCGTACGGCCGCTCGACCACATCGGCGCCGAACGCGGCCAGCGCGGTCGCTGCGAACTCGGCCACCTCGGCCGGAGTGCCCAGACTGGCCCGGATCTCGGCCAACTCGTCGGCCACCTCGGCCGGTTTGATTGCCCGCTGGGCGTACTTGGTGCGCGACTCCTTCTCCCGCTCGGCCGCCGAATCCCACTGCCGGTGCAGCTCCTCACGCGGGCCGGCGGCCAGCGCGTCGATGGTCAACTGCTCCGGCTGCTCCGGCGCCACCAGCAGCTCGTGGGCGATCGTCTGCAGGACGTCGTCGCTGGCGTCCGGCACCGGCACCGAGATGCCCAACGTCTCGCGGATCCGGTTGTGCTTGCGCAGCAGCACCTTCAGCACGATCTCGTCGATCCGGTTGTCCGCGCCGTAGATCATCACCGCGCGTACCGTCGGGGCGACCTGGCCGAACCGGTCGACCCGGCCCTCCCGCTGCTCGTGCCGGGTCGGGTTCCACGCCAGGTCGTAGTGCACCACCGCCTGAAACCGTTCCTGCAGGTTGACCCCCTCGGACAGGCAGTCGGTGGCGACCAGCACCGGGCGGCGGCTGGTGTCGGCGGTCAGCTCGGCGATCCGGGCCGCCCGCTCCTCAGGCGGCAACGCCCCGGTGACGCAGCCGACCGCGAAGTTACGGCCCAACGCCGCCTCCAGCCGCTGCGCGACGTACTCGGCGGTGTCGATGTAGCGGCAGAACACCACCGGGTTGAAGCCGTCACCGAGCAGCGTCTTGACCTCCTTGACCAGCAAGGTCAGTTTGGCGTCGCCGGCCCCGGCCAGCGCCTCGGCGCGGCGGGCGAACTCCCGCAGCCGGCGCTGCTCGGCACTGCCGCCGCCACCGTCCGCTCCCGGGTCCGCGCCCGGGGTCGCATCGGCCGACTCCTGGGTCTCGTCGTCGGGCAGATCCAGCACCGCCGCCCGACCCAGAGTGTCCGCGTCCTCGGCGCTGTCGGCGTCGGCGTTCGCCGCCCGGGTCCGCAGCGTCGCCGCCGCCGCGGCCGGCGACGACGCCAACGCCCGCAACAGCGCCAACGCCGACCAGTACCGCACCCGCTGGCGCACCTGCCCGCCGAGCGGATCCCGCACCACCTGCCGGGCGTACGCCACCACGTCGTCGAACAGGTCGCGGTACTCGCCGGACAGCCGGTAGGCGCGCTCGGTGGTGTGCCGGTCCTCCGGGAACGGGGTGTCCTCCAGGAAACCCCGGATGTCGGCGCGGCGACGCTGCACGAAATGCCGGGCCAGCCGCTCCCGACCCGCCACCTGGTTAAGGTCTACTGTGGCCAGCTCCGGATCCAGCAGCCCGAGCAGATTGCGGAACCCGGTGTCCTTGCCGCTGTGCGGCGTCGCCGTCACCAGGATCAACTGCCGGGCCGGGTCGGCGGCCAACCGGCGTACCAACTCGTAGCGCAACATCCGGGACTTGCCGGCCCGGCGGTCGTCGTCCGGCACGCAGCCGTGCGCCTCGTCGACGATCACCAGGTTGGGACAGCCGCGGACGAACTGCTCGCGCAGCTCCGGCCGCTTGATGAAATCAGTGGAGACCACCACGTGCCGGTAGCGGTCGAACACCGAATCGGTCGAGCCGACCAGCGACGCCTGCAACCGGCGTACGGTGCCCGGCAGCACCAACTCGGCGGCGATGCCGAACTTGGCCGCCAGCTCCCGCTGCCACTGCTCGGCCAACGCCGGGCTGCACAGCACCGCCAACCCGTCCGCGTCGCCCTGGGCCAGCAGCTCGGCCGCGATCAACCCACTTTCGACGGTCTTGCCGATGCCGACGTCATCGGCGATCAGCATCCGCACCGGGTCCTGACGCAACGCCATCAGCAGCGGCACCAGCTGGTACGGCCGGGGCTCCACCGCCACCGCGCCCAACGACCGGAACGGCCCGCCGGAGGAGCGGAACCCGATCCGCAGCGCCGTCCGCAGCAGGCCGGCCCGGCTGGCGTTGCCGGCATCGGTCGGATCCGGGTACGCGAACGTCGCCGACCGGACCTCCTCGACATCCGGCAGCACCGCCGCGCGTTCGTCGTCCGCCCCGCCGAGCGGGCGCAGCACCAGCACCTCCGGCTCCGACTCGGGCAGCACCACCCACTCCCGGCCCCGCGCCGTGACCAACGTCCCCGGCTCGAACCGCTGCGCCGCCACCGTCACGCACTGCCTCCCTGCCGCCGCCCGAACACGCCGGGATACCGACCCACCACGCTCTGCCAGTCACCGGCAGTCACCCGGATCGGGGTCCAGCCGGCGTCAATCACACTCTCCTCGGCGTCCACGTCCCGCCCGGCACCCGGCTGCACGCCCGGCTCATCGACGAAGACCACCGCCCGCTGCTGCCGGTAGGTCAGATCCGGCCGGGCCCCCGCCACCGGATCCGCCACCGGATCCGGCCCCCGGTACGACTCGCGCGCCAGCCAGGCCACGAACTCGGCGACCGGCCCGTCGACGCTACCGGCACCAGCCGCCCCGTCGCTGCCCACTGGTGGGCAGTCGCCGCCCGGCGGCCGGCCGGCCGCCGGCCGCTCGGCCGCCGCCGACGCGAACGACACCAACAGCTGCGCCACCAGGTGCCGGTTGATCCGCCGGTGAAACCCCTGATTCGAGTACGACAACAGACAGTCGTAGCAGCCCTGGACACAGTGGTCGGCACCGGCATCCGGCTGGTCCACATCGACCCCGGTCGGGTCGAAGTGCGCGATCTCCAACGCCTTCGCCGCCACCCGGGCGACCGCGTGCGGCTCCTCGACCAGCCGACGCAGCACCCCCGCCCCGCCCTCGGCGCTCTCGATGAACAGCATCCGGCCACGGTCATCCGGATCCGGCAGCAGCTCACCGGTCAGCTCCGAATCCTCCAGCTGGAAATGCGCCTCGATGCCGCGTTCCACCGCGTACAGCAGGGTCACCGCCATGTCGTCGGGTACCCGCTCGGCCAGCCGCAGCACCAGGATGTTGCGCCGGTCCTGCACGTACGGGATCACCCGCTCCGGCGCGGCCACCTTGTCGATCGCCGTGATCGCCGCCTCGTCCGAGGTCAGCTCCTCGTCGTCGGCCCGGTTCTTCTCCGTCGCCTTGCGCTCGGACAGCCAGTCACCGGTCGCCGGATCCAGGAAGAAGCCCCGGACGCTGGCCTCCTTGCGGCGACGCAACCCCAGATTGGCCCGCCGCACCGTCGCCGCGTCGCCGTAGACCAGCTCGGCCAGCGGGCTGCCGTCGGCGGTGGTCACCGCCGCCGTCAACCGGCCCGGCCGCCGACCATGATCATGGAAGCGGTACGACGTCTCGATCTCGAACAGCGACCGACGCCGCTCCTCCTCGTCCGACGAGATCCGCTCCCGCCGCTGCGTGCGGACCGTGTACAGGCGCAGCAGATTGGTGTCCGTCGCGCCCAGCCCCTGCCCGCAGTTCACACACACGTCCCAGCCGACCTCGTCGTCGTGCAGATGCCCGCACTCGGCGCACCGCCGCGCCGACGAGGTCAACACCCCGTCGGCGTTCGACGCCACCTGATGCAGCTGCACGCCGCGCACCAGGTAGCGGGCACCCTCGTGGTAGATCAACGCACCCGGGCCGAACTCGCTGATCCCGATGAACCGGGGCCGGTGGATGTAGTCGCCCTTGCGTCCACCGGCCAGCCCCGGCACGTACGCGGCCAGCGGCAGCCGGGGGAACGAGTAGCCGGGCAGGAAACCCTCCGACGCCAGATAGCGGAACGTGTAGAAGTCGGTCTGCGGCTCGTCGGAGTTCTCGTTGGCCAGCAGATTCAGCTGCACCCGGGCGTCGTTGGCCCGCCGGCTCGCCTCGTCCCGGGCCTTGCCGGTCACGTTGGTGTCCACCGCCCGGCGGTTCTGCACCTCATACTCGCGCAGCGCCGCCTGGTAGAGCTGCCGCCAGCGGCCCAACGCCGCGTCGAACTCGTCGTACGCCTGCTCCACCGTGTCGGCGACCCAGCGGTCCCGCCACCAGGGAGCCCCGGCAAGCGCCCCGCCTGGGTTCCCGCCGGACGCCCCGCCGACGTCGCCGGCCAGGACCGCTTCCGCGCGGGCCAGCGCCCGCTTGCGGGCGTCGTCGTCGCGCAGCTTGCGGACGAACTCCGGCCGGATCCGCAGCGACGGGGCCTCCCCGCCGGTCTCCAACAGCCGCACCAGCGAACTGGGCAGCTCGGCCCCGGTCTCGGCCAGCCAGATCGCCTGCACGTGCGACCGCACCAGATCCTCGTTGGCCAGATCGAGCCGGGGCGCCTGCACCGCACCACCGACCATCAGCTGCGGGCGTCGAAAATAGAACTGGTCGTGCGCGTTGCCCGTCGAGCAGTAGGTGACCACCAGCGCCGGCTGCCCGGACCGGCCGGCCCGCCCGGCCCGCTGGGCGTAGTTGGCCGGCGTCGGCGGCACGTTACGCATCGCCACCGCGTTGAGATCCTTGATGTCGACGCCCAGCTCCATCGTCGGCGAGCAGAACAGCAGCGGCAGCGCCGCCTCCTGGAACTGCTTCTCCCGCTTCTGCCGGTCCGCCGCCTCCACCTGGGCGGTGTGTTCCTTCGCCTGCAACCCGGCCAGCAGATGCGAAGTGTCCCGGTACAGGTCCCGGAAGAAGGTGTTGACCCGGGCACCGGCCTCACCGGAGAGCACCTTGCGGACCCGGTCCTCCGCGCCCACCGTGCCGTCCCCGGCCTGCCAGATCAGCGCGTCCGACTTCAGCCGGTAGCCGCTGACCAGGTCGTCGCCCTCCGGTGGCACCTCGATCACCAGGGTCGCCTCGGCCAGCACCGCCAACAGGTCGCGGATCATGTCCTGCGCGTCGGCGACTGTGCAGCCGTCCTTGCCGTACTGTCGGATCAGGTACTTGCCGAACGCCCCCCGGCCGGACAAGTGCAGCAGTTTGCGCCGCTCGCCCTTGCCGCTCGGCTTCGGGTAGGCGACCCCGGCGACGACCGCCCGCTCCCGTTCACCCAGCTTCCACGGCTCGGCCAGCTGCTGGCGGGACAGCCGGTCGATCTCGTCGAAACCGTCCTGGGTCAGGCACCGTACGTCGATCGCCAGGTTGCGGCGCAGCTCGTCCAGCAGCGTCGAGGCCACGTCGTGGCGGCGTTCCGGTTTGTCGTCGCGCAGCAGATGGTGGCTGCGCGACCAGATCTCCTCGTCGACGGCTACCTCGTCGAGATAGCGGTAGCCGATCCGCAGCAGGCCGGTCTGCTCCAGGTTCGGCATGGTGACCCGCCAGCCGCGTTCCAGATCGAGGTAGAGCCGGTAGTTGACCACCTCGCGTAGCGCCCGCCAGATCTCGTCCTTGCCGTACCGCACCTCCGGGGTCCGGGCGAACTGCCCCAACTCCAGCCGCAGCGCCTCGGTGACCTGCTGCGCCACCCGCTCGTGGGTCAACCCGTCCGGGGCCGCCGCCACCGCCCGGTACAGCGCGCCACGCAACTGCACCACCTGGACGAAATCGTTGAAGTGCCCGGCCTGCAGCGAGGCGTCCTGCCGGTTGTCGACGAAGGCGAGCAGCTTGCGGGCCTCCGCCGGCAGCCGCGGGGCGGCCCGCAACGCGCGTACCACGCTCGCCCCGACCACCGACAACGCCGAGCTGCGGCCCTCGACGGACAGCTTCGCCAGCTGGGCGAAGTCCTTGCCGCGCTGGCGTTCGTAGGACACCTGGCAGCGCAGACAGAACCGGAACGGCGACGAGATCCAGGCCGCCGGCACCCCCTGCCCCGGTGCCTGCTCGGTGCCCATCGGGTCGAGATGCACCAGCTCCGGCAGGTGGCGTTCCTTCGTCGGGGCCACGATGGTGCGCCCGTCGTCGGCCAGCAGCGTCCACGAGTACGGCAGCCGGGCGTCGCTGAGCACGGTGTCGAGATCCGCCGGCCACGGCTGGTCGTCGCTGATGTAGAGGTAGCCGGCGTCACCGGTGGCCGACTCCACCTCGCTGCCCGCCTCGAAGCCGTGGTCGGCGCGCCGGACGATCAGATAGTCCTGGCCGCATTCGCGGCAGAAGGCCAACGGGACCAGCGCCTTCGACTGGTCGACCGTACTGGTCGGGGAGAGCGCCTGGTAGCGGCTGGTCACATGCCGCACCGACGGCGGCTCGATCGTGGTGTAGACGTTGTCGCCCTTGGACAGGAACTGGTGCAGCCGGAACGCGAAGAACGGCCGCCCGGTCCCCGGGTCGTCGAGCCCCGCACCGGCGGCCAGTACCGCCTCGATCGCGGTGGCGCACTCCCGGCCCGGCACCCCGGTCAGCTCGGCGAGCAGGTCCGCGGCCTGCGGGACCGTCCTGGGCCGGCGCAGCCGCACCGGCCGGCCGGTCACCGGGTCGGGCTCCACCCCGAACGCGCCCTCGACCCACGCTGCCAACGGATCGGTCCGCAACCCGTCGACGTCCGGCTGTGGCGGCTCGGTGGCGGCCCACCGCAGGACCCGGTCACGCAGACCGGCGGGGTCCGCGCCGGTGCCGGCCGGCGTTCCGGTGGCCGGAGCGCCGCCGACCGGCGCGCTGGTGGCCGGTGCGCTGGTGGCCCGCTCCAGCGTCTCGACGATCACGTGGCCGGGTTCGACGGTGGTGCCGAACAGCCGGCTCGCCACCTCGGCCACCTTGATCCGCTGGTCTGCGCCGGTGGTGTCGGAGGCCATCGTCGCCGAGGTGCCGACGCACTGCACCTGCGGCGCGGCGAAGGCGTCCCGGGCTCGGCGGACCAGGAACGCCACGTCGGCACCCTGCCGGCCACGATAGGTGTGCAGCTCGTCGAGGACCAGGAACCACAGGCCACGGGCGGCCCGGGTCAGCGGGCCACGTTCGGCGTGCCGGGTCAGCACCAGCTCCAACATCACGTAGTTGGTGAGCAGGATGTCCGGCGGGTCAGCGAGGATCCGCCGCCGCTCCTCGGTGTTCTCCTGCCCGGTGTAGCGGGCGAACCGCACCGGCGGGGTCCCGCCCGGCAGGCCCCAGCTGAGAAACTTCGTCAGCTCGTTGAGCTGGCTGTTGGCCAGCGCGTTCATCGGATAGACGATGATCGCCTTCACCCCGGGCCGGTAGGTGCCGGCGGCCTTGGCCCGCAGCACCCGGTCGACGATCGGCACGATGTACGACAGGCTCTTGCCGGAACCGGTGCCGGTGGTCAGCACGTAGCTGTGCCGGTCCCGGGCGATCTCGATCGCTTCCCGCTGGTGCTGGTGCAGCCGCAGCGGCCGCGCCCCCGGGTCGTCCGGCTGGCGCTTGATCCGGAAGATCCGCTCGTTGTCGGGGTGCAGCAGGCCCTGCTGGACCAGCTCGTCGACCCTGCCGCCGGAGGCGAAGTTGGGATTGAGCGACAGGAACGGTGCCGGCCACTGGTAGCCCTGGGCGGTCAACTCCGCGATGTGTTCGGCGATCTTCGGGTCGCGGGGGTCGACGAAGCTGGACGTGAACTCCTTGTAGTCCTCGATGAGCTTGTCGCGTACATCGAAGACGTCCACCACTGCTCCCCGGCCCGGCACCACTGACAGTCCGTCGATTCAATCACCGCCCGGGTACGCACGGTAAGTCCCGTCATCTGGTGCATTCCCGACCCGATCATCCGACTCGACCACGCCACCCGGTTGATCCACTCCAGGTCACCGGTCCGCTGCGCGGCCAGTATCACTTGGATGTCATATGATTGTCCTATGGTTACCACAGTCAACCTGCCGGACGATCTGCACGCGCGGCTCAAGCAGATCGCTGAGACCGAGCACCGGTCGGCCAACGCCACCATCGTCGTCGCGATCGAGGAGTACGTCGCGAGGCACAGCAAGCGGTCCAAGGTGCGTGGGTTGGCCGCAGATGTGGCCGAGCGCCACCGTGAGCTACTCGACCGACTGGCCCAGTGACCGTCTATCTCGACGTCGAAGACCTGCTGGAGATCGGCTCGATCGTCTTCGGCACGCCAGCCAAGGTCCGCGACTACGGGCTGCTCGCCTCCGCCGCCGCCCGACCGAGCACGATCGTCTTCGGGCAGGAGGCCTACCCCGACCTCGCGGGCAAAGCGGCCAGCCTGCTGCACTCGATCTGCGGCAACCACGCACTCGTCGACGGCAACAAACGCCTTGCCTGGGCCGCCGCGCTGGTCTTCATCAACCTCAACACCGGGGCGACGATCCCGGACGTTGACGTCGACCGCGCTGAGGCGTTCATGCTCGCAGTCGCCGACGGCAGCCTGCACGAGGTCGACGCGATCGCCGCGGAGCTGCGACGGCTCGGGCTCCTTTGATGCACTCAACTCGTGATCGTGAGCGCCAGCAGGCCCTGGTCCAGCCCGATCAGTAGCGTGTCGTCGACGGTGCAGCAGGCCAGCGCTGGATGGAGCACCGGGATCGTGCGTACCGCGCGAGCGGTCGGTGGGTCCCAGACCCGGACGGTGCGGTCGTGGCTGGTCGAGGCGAGCAGGTCACGCCCACCCACCTGGACCAGGCTCAGCCCGGTCACCGGCCCCGTGTGCCCGGTCAGCCAGTGGATCGGCTGGCCCCGCTCGGCGTCCCACAACCGGATCGTGTGGTCCGCGCTGGCCGATGCCAGCGCCGGGCGGTCGGCGACCATGAGCCCGCAGAGTGCGTTCACCGCGTCCTGATGCCCCTGCTGCGACCAGAGCTGCGTGCCGTCGGTGTCCCAGAGCATGATGGTGCCGCTCTTGTCTGCGGAGGCGAGCAGCTCGCCGGCAGGCCCGGCGACCGTGGTCAGCGTCGTCACCCAGGCCAGGGTCACGTGCCCGAGTAACACCCCGCGCACGTCGCCCGAGTACGGACGCCACAGCCGGACAGTCTGGTCGTCGCCGGCAGAGGCCACCAACAGCTCCGCGTCGTGCTGCACAGAGCAGACGGCGGCGACTCGCTCGTAGTGGCCGTTCATCTCCCCCTGCAGTGTGCCGTCCCGCGCGTCCCACAGCTTGACGACTCGATCATCGCCAGCCGTCAGGATGCGCGGCTCCTCCTCGTCGGGTACGACGCACAGCGCATTGACCGGGCCGTCCGACGCCCGGAACTCGCGCAGCTGGGCACCGGTGACCGCGTCCCAGATCCGTACCTGCCCGTCCGATCCGGCGGATGCGACCAGCCGGCCCTCGTCCCCCGGCACCGGGCACACCGCGGTCACCGCCCCGATCCGGTCGTGCTCGGCGACCGCCCCCGGCGGTCCGCCGCCCGGGTCCCACAGTCGCACGGTCCCGTCGTCGCCAGCGGTGGCGAGCATCCGGTTGTTCGCCGTCGGCAGCTCGCAGACCGCTCGGATCCAGCTGGCATGCCCGCGCAGGCTCGGTCGGGGAATCCAGGTCTGCTGCGGGGCGCCGGTCGGCACCTCCCACATTCGGATCAGTCCGTCCTCACCGGTCGAGACCAGCAGGCATCCGTCGCTGACATCGACTGTGCACAGATCGGTCAGCGGACCTCCGGTTCGCAGGACCTGGACGCACGCCCTGATCACGGGATCCCAGATTCGCACCGTGCCGTCATAGCCCGCCGAGGCGAGCAGGGTACGGCCGGGGGTACGCACCGCGTACAGAGTGTTGACCCAGCCGAGGTGACCGGTGAGGACTCCGGTCGGCTCCCCACCGGTCGCCGGGTCCCACAGCCGCACCGTGCCGTCGTAGCCGGTGGAGGCGAGCAACTGTCGGTCCCCGACGGGCACGTGGGTCACCGCCGTCACCCAGCCGGTGTGCCCGGTCAGCACATGGCCTGGTCTGCCCGT
Organism: Micromonospora sp. ABR4_055; assembly: GCF_056160425.1. Classification (NCBI taxonomy): domain Bacteria; kingdom Bacillati; phylum Actinomycetota; class Actinomycetes; order Micromonosporales; family Micromonosporaceae; genus Micromonospora; species Micromonospora sp. ABR4_055. The sequence continues at coordinate 30,480 of NZ_JBSWXD010000001.1, read as the reverse complement.
CTCCGGATCCCACAACCGCACCGTCCGGTCGTCACCGGCGGAGGCGAGCAGGTCACCGTCGGGCATTGGGATCGCGCAGATGTTGCGTACCCAGTCGCCGTGGCCACGCAGCTCGTGCCGGCGGTGCCCGGAACGCGGGTCCCACAGTCCGATGGTGCCGTCGTGGCTGGCCGTGGCGAGCAGCACCTCACCGGTGGCGAGGCGCACCGCGCAGACACCATGAATCGTGTCGTCGTGGCCGGTGAACGTCTGCTCGGCCTGGTTGGTCAGCGGATCCCAGAGTCGCACCGTGCCGTCGTCGCCGGCCGAGGCGAGCAGCCGACGCCCGTCGATGACGATCGCCGCGACGTCGTAGACGGCCTCGGAGTGTCCGTCGAGGATGCTGCGTTCCTGCCGGGGCGGGGTGTGCGCCCAGCCTGCCCGGTACGGGGCGGCCGCCGCCGTGATCCCGTTGTCCAGGCCGTCGAGCCGGTCGACGACAGAGAACAACGCCGCCCGCTCAGCCGGCGCGGCTGCCACCGCCAGCGGGGTCCGTTGCAGGAGCCGGGCACGGGTTACGGCGAGCGGCGCCTCGGCCGCGTCCGCCACCGTAAGTAACCGGTCCAGGTGGGCGTACAGCAGATAGTCGTCGTCGGTGAGCAGGTCGTCGACCGCGCCGGCGCCGGCCGCGTGCTGCGGCAGCGACCGCAGCAGGTAGTCGAACGCTGTGGCCCATCCGGTAGCTCGCGCGATGGCGGTCCAGCTCGCCAGCAGCCGGGCGTGGTCGTCGCGCCGCGAGGCCTGAGCGTCCCGATCGGCCAGCAGCGCGTCGTTGAGCGCCTGGTGGAACAGCCGGTACGCGGGCTGAGCGCCGCCGCCCGTTTCGACGAGGAAGTTCGCCGCCGAGGTACGCGCGAAGTCGGCGAGTTCCGGCTCGGTGACCGCCCCGCCGAGGGCTTCGATCGCGGACTGCCACAACGTCAGTGGCAGTCCCGGCGTCTCGGCGTACGCCAGGGCGGTCAACGCCAGCCGGGCCGATGTCCGGCCGGCGGTCGGCAGCCCGGCCAGGTAGGTGTCCAGGGCGTGCGCCACGGTAGCGGTGAACGACACCTCGTCCGGGTCGATCGCGGTGTTGTCGCGCAGCGCGTGAGCGCGGGCGATCAGGCCGGCGACCAGGAAGTTTCCCTTGGCGAGGGCGGCGATACGGCGGGCGAGCGGCGCGGCGACGGTCGGATCGGCGTACGGGTTGCCTGGTCGTTCGGCACCGATCAGTTGCAGCGTCGCCTGGGCGTAGTCGGCCAGGTCGGATTCGGCGAAGTACTCCGGCGCGTCCAGGTCGACGAGTTCCGCGTTACCGCCGAAGCGGCTGATCAGGTCACCGTGATGGTCTGAGCGCCGGGTGCCGATCACGATCCGCAGGCCCCGAGGGCCACAGTCACGGGCCAGCGGCATCAGGATGTCGTCGATCACCATGCGCGCCTGCGCCGGGTCGGTCGCCTCGTCGAGCGCGTCGAGGACCAGGGTGAATCGGGTCCGTCGGTGGTTCAGCTGGTCGCGCACCGCAGGCATCAGATCAGCCGGTACGCCGGGCAGCTCGACGGCGACGGCACGGGCGATCTCGGCGGCGACTTCGAGGGCAGTCTTGCCCTTGACGTGCACTGCGCAGGAAACCGCACCGACCGGAGCTCGGACGGCCATGTCCGTGTCGGACAGTTCCCCGCTGATCTGCTGGTCGGCGGTGGTGACGATCCGCCCGAGCACGGCTGACTTGCCGACCCCCGGCGACCCGGTGACGATCAGCGGCCGGCTGATCGGTTCGACGCTGTCGATCCAGTCGACGACGCGACGCAGGGCGGCGGCCCGGCCGCGGAACCGCGCGCCGCCTTCGGTGTCGACCGCGACCCCGCGTGCCCTGGGCAGCCAGTGCCGGCCTGCCTCGCCGTCGGTGGCCAGGGCCCATCCCCAGGCGGCAAGGGCGGCGTCGTCCGCGTCGGCGGCCCGCCAGGCGGACAGAGTCGCCAGCTTCATGTCCGGTAGTTGCTGGTCGGCGTAGTGCAGGGTCACGGCTTGGCCGCCGCCCTGAGCGTCGGCGGTGACAACGACGCCGACCACCGCCTGGTACTCGGATGACCAGACCGGACCGCCGCTGAATCCCTTGCTCAGCTGGGTGGCCGGCGAGGTGTGGATCATGACGCGGCCCCACCCACCAGGCTGGCCGACACTACCTTCGGCATGGCAGCCGCCGACCACGTGCGTCGGGAACCCGTACGTCCAGTAAGCGCTTCCCGCCAGCGGCTTGGCGGGCAGACAACGAAGTCGGGCCGGGGTCACCGAGGCCGGCACCGGCTCCACGAGTTCAAGCATGACCAGGTCGACCTTGGCATCCCGCATTCCGTCGTGCGGGCAGCCGCCGATCCGGCGGCGGTCGAACCAGGTGACCTTCTCGGCCAGTGGGAACGAGATCCAGAGGTCGTCGTACAGCTGCCCGTCGTTGCCGAACGCGACATGGTGGCAGGTCAGCACCAGGTTGCTCTCCACAACGACGCCGGTACCGACGGGGGTGTCCTGGTGCTGCCCACGGTGCAGGGCAACCAGCCAGGAGCAGTCGTCGGGTCCTGCGGTCACCAGCCGCTCCGTCCCGGTCAGCGCCGCATCGTGGTGCTGGCGTCCGGCGGCCCACCCGGATACCAGCCGAGGGTGACTTCGAAATTCCCTTCAGCCGCCGCCTTGGCGACCACCCAGTTGGTCGTGCCGGTCGCCTTGATGCCGAACTTCACCTCGACGGCATCCGGAGAGACCGCCTTGACCTGGTCCAACAACACGCTGGCGGCGGCGATGGCAGGTGCGGCGGACTCCCGTACCCAGCCAACGACGTCGCCGACCCCGGCCGGCTGAAAACCAACCGGCGGATCGATCTCGACCATCGCTACCGTCTTGTCGTCGACCTGGTAGCGGACCACTTCGGACTGCACCGCACACCTCCGCCGCCCGCGAGAAACGGGCATAAGACCGCAGCCCGCGCTCTGCGGACCGCCACCCGGGTTGCACCGACCAGCCATGCTGCCTCTCACCGACGAGATTTGGCAACGGTTCTATTCATGATCACTTTCCGGCCCCTGCGAACAGGTGTTTCAGGTGACCTCCTGCCCTGCGACATTGAAGATCCACCCATGGCGGAGTGTCAGCTATCTGCATCGGACGGACGGACCTTGCGTCGATCCAGCGGTATCGGCAGAATCGGCCAGTGCCCAGGCCACCCCCGGCCCGGCACCTCATCTTCCCGGCCACCCCGAGCTATTGATCATCGCCATGTCGATGCGACCGCTCACGCCCTTGAGGAGCACCGCATGTCGGAGAAGGAACTCACCCTCGTCGAGCGGTGCGTACTCATCAACCTGATGGTCAAGGCCGCTCCGCTGCAGCAGAGCTACCTGATCAACGTCGCGGGCGTCACCGGGCTCAAGGCGACCCATCGCCGCGCCCTGGAAGCCCTTGGGCTGATCGAGGTGACGGAGAAGCCAATCACCCTGCACCTGACCGACAGCGGGTGGGAGGCGGCCAAGGCGGAGTTGAGCAAGGACGAGCCACCGAAGGGTGCCGGCACCGCAGGTGCGACGCTCTACACGGTGCTCGACTTCGTTCGTCGGCTGATCGACCACTCGGGCGTCCGAGCGGACGACCTGTTCCGGATGCAGTTCAAGCCCGACGAGATCGCTTCCACCACCGACTCGGCAGAGCCGGTCGCGCCGACGGCCAACGGCAGCGAAGCGAGCCAGGTCGACGTGGCCACGCGGATCCGTCGGGCGTACCACGAGCTGATCGACCAACCCGGCGACTACGTCATGCTGGCCGCGCTGCGGGCCGTGCTCGCCGATCTGTCTCGCGACGATCTCGACGCCGCGCTGATCAAGCTCAACCAGGACCCCGACGTGCAGATCGTGCCGGAGTCCAACCAGAAGGTACTCAGGACGCAGGAGCGCGACGCCGCCGTCAGCATCGGCAATCAGCTACGGCATCTGATTTCGATCTCGCCCTCATGACGGGTCCCACCGGGATGACCGACGAGCAGCGGCGAGCGCTGGCCGCACTACGGTTCAACTGGGCACCGACCCCGGACGATGTCTGGAAGCCGCTTCCCTTCCACGTCGAAGGATTGCATCACCAGATCATCGAGATGGTGATGGAGGGCGTCGCCGAAGCGGATGACAGCGTCGACTCCAGCCCGGTGGGACTGGCGATCCTGGGGCAACGCGGCACCGGCAAGACACACCTGCTCGGCGCGTTGCGTCAACGGGTACAGACCGCCGGTGGCTTCTTTTTTCTTGTCAAGCTCCTGGAGGCCAGCGCGTTCTGGCGAAGCACCTCGCTGTCCCTGCTGGAGGATTTCGTCCGACCGGCACCGGACGGAACCTCTCAGCTGCGCACCTTCCTGCGCAGACTTGCCGACGAGGTCGACGCGCCGCGGGCCGTCCGTCGGTCGATCACCGGCGACACCGAACTGACCCGGCATGCCCTCGATGCCCTCGTAGACCAGGTACGGAAGATCAATCGCCAGATCGGCACCGAATGCCAGGACACTGCTCGGGCACTCGTGCTGTACGCCAGCGACGACGGCACGGCTCAGGACCTCGGCCACGATTTCCTCTCATCCAGCGACGAGGAAAGCCCGGGAGCATTGGCCGCCTGGGGCATCCGACGTAGCAAGCGAGCACCGCAGGAGATCGTCCGCGACGCGTCCCGGCTGCTCGCTCTGGTCGGGCCCACCGTGATCGCGCTCGACCAGATCGACCTGATGGTCGCGCAGTCGGTCAAGTCCACCAGTCGCGAGGTACGCGGCGAGGTCGACTGGCAGACCTCATTGCTGCTTGAGCAGATCGCCAGCGGGCTGATGTCGCTCCGGGAGAACACCCGCCGCGCGCTGTCGGTCGTCTCCTGCCTGCCACAGACCTGGCAGAGCATCAAGGAGCAGGCCACCGACACCGTGCAGGATCGGTTCCGGGAGGCGGTGCGGCTCAAGGAGATCCCGTCGCCGGACATCGGCCGCGAGCTGGTGGAGAAGCGGTTCGGCCTGGTCTTCGACGAGCTGGGCTTCACCCCGCCGTACCCGACGTGGCCGATCCATCCGTCCGCCTTCACTGAGGTCGTCCAGTTCACGCCACGCGAACTGCTCCGTCGGATCGACACCCACGTGCGCTCCTGTCTGGCCGACGGGCAGGTACGCGAGCTCACCCACCTCCTGCACGCGCAGTCCGGAAAGAACGGCCCGGCCACGAGGTCCGATGCCGTTCCCACACCCGATCGGTCCGACAAGTCCGAGGTGCAGGAAGGCGCGCAGTCGGTGCCGGCCGAGTCCGACGAGCTCGCCAAGATCGACATTAGCTACGCCGAGTTGATCGAGTCAGCCGAGACCGCAAGCGCGGTGCAGCAGTCCAGCGAGGACCTGAGAGTGCCGGCGCTGCTACAGGCCGGGTTGACCGCGTGGATCGCCGCGCAGGGCGGATCGGCCGATGAGTTCAGCCTCGACCCGCTGCCGTTCAGCGGCAAGCCGGCCCTGCACGCCCGGGTGCGGCGGACGCTCGACGAGGAGACCGAGGACGAGGAGCACTGGTCGTTCCGGGCCGTCTGTGCGCCGCACCACATCGCGGCGCTCAACCGGATCCGCAACGCCATGACCACCTCCGGGTTGACCGAAGGGGTCACCAAGCGGCGACTCTTCCTGCTCCGCAGCGCGGGCTGGTCGGCCGGTGCACGTACCCGGGAACTGCTCGACGCGTTCACCAGAGCCGGCGGGCAGACGCTTCCCTTCCCCACCGCGGACATCAGGCGCCTTGCCGCCTTGGAACGGCTGATCCAGCAGTACGGGTTGGAACGACTGCGGCCATGGTTCGCCTCCCGACAGCCGGCCTCCACCGTCGCTTTCTTGCGCGACGCGCTCGATGGCGGTGCCGACGCCAACAGGGAAAGCCATGCTGACAGTCACGACACGACGGCGCCAACCGAGCCCGATCCGGCCATGCAGCAGGTCGGCCCGCCGGTGCGGGCCGTCGGTCGGGCCTCCGTATCGGTGCGGCCGGCGGCCAGCGGGAACTCGTCCGCTGGTCGGGGAGGGCCCGCCGAGCAGCTGGCGATGCAGGCCGGGATCGACCCGCCCCAGATGACGATCGGGTCCGTCGCCGGCCGGGCGGACCCGGTCCGAATGGACTTGGAGTCACTGCGTCGGCACACGGTGATATTCGCCGGCTCGGGATCCGGCAAGACGGTGCTGCTCCGCCGGCTTGTCGAGGAGTGCGCGCTGCGTGGCGTGTCCGCGATCGTGCTGGACCCGAACAACGACCTCGCCCGACTCGGCGATGCCTGGCCGGAGCCGCCGACCGGCTGGGGTCCTGCGGATCCGGATCAAGCTGCTGCCTACTTCGCCGGTACCGACGTGGTCGTCTGGACGCCCGGTCGTCGTGCCGGCCGCCCGCTGAGCTTTCAACCGCTCCCGAACTTCGGTGACGTACTCGACGATCCCGACGGGTTCCGCGCAGCCGTGGACTCAGCCGTCGCCACCCTCGCGCCACATGCCCGGGTCGACGGCGGCACCGACAAGGCAAGGCTGGGGCGAGCCGTGCTGCGCGAGGCACTGATTGGTTACGCCCAGAACGGTGGCAGCGACCTGCAGGCGTTCACCGATCTGTTGAACGACCTACCGGACGGGGTCAGCCAGCTCGACAGCGCACCGAAGCTGGCAGCAGGCATGGCGCAACTACTCAAGGCAGCGTTGATCGATGATCCGCTGCTCGGCGGTGACGGCACTCCCGTCGACCCGGGCATCTTGCTCACGCCGCCGCCGGGCCGACACGCCCGCGTCTCGGTGATCAGCTTCGTCGGACTGCCACACGACCACCAGCGGCAGAGCTTCGTCAACCAGTTACAGCTCGCCCTGTTCACCTGGATCAAGCGAAATCCGGCCGGCGACCGGCCACTCGGCGGACTGTTCGTGATGGATGAGGCTCAGACCCTCGCACCATCCGGCTCGGTCACCGCCTGCACCCAGAGCACCCTCGCGTTGACGTCACAGGCCCGTAAGTACGGGCTCGGTCTGGTCTTCGCGACCCAGGCCCCGAAGGCGCTGCACAATCAGATCCCCGGCAACGCTGCCACCCAGTTCTTCGGCCTGTTGACCGCACCTGTGCAGATCGAGGCGGCCCGTGACGTCGCGCGGGCCAAGGGTACCGACATCCCTGACGTCGGCAAGATGGCTACCGGACAGTTCTACGCAGCGGTGGAAGGCGCGCGGTTCGTCAAGCTGCAGGCGCCGATGTGCCTGAGCCACCACCCACGCAGCCCGTTGACAACCGAGGAGGTCGTACAACGAGCCGCCGTCCACCGGTGACCGTACCGGTGACGACGACGTTGGTTCGCGGCGGGAGATAGCCACGCCAATCAGCGGACTGGCAGCCGCTGACGGACTGGCAGCGGAGGTAGCCCCGACCATATCGGCCGAGGCTACCTTTGGACGGTACTGATCAGGTGGACGGACGGATCAGGCCGGAGAGATACCTTCGGCGAAGTCGTACAGGCTCTTGATGTCGTTGTCGAAGTACGGGCCGTCGAACTGACCATTGCCCGGGTTGTCACCGTGGCTTACCACGCTGTTGATGTACCCGTAGCCGGTCGAGTCGTTGTATTCCTGCAGCCAAGGTCCGCCGCTGGAACCGTACGTCATGTTGCAGTACATCCGGATCTGCTGGCCGCCGGGGTTCCACGTGGTGCCCTGGCAGTAGTACTGACTCTCGCCGCCACCCAGGTTGGACGGGTAACCGAGAGCGGTGACATAGACGCTGTAGCTGTAGTTCCAGCGCAGCCCGTGGCCGCCGACGGTGTCGACGACCTTGGCACCGTAGATGCCGCCGTTGTTCATGATGGCGATGCCCATGTCCTCGGCGTAGCTGCCGCTGTTGATCCAGGCGGTACGGGTGTTGAGGCTGGACGCCACGAACGTGCCGAACGGGCGCGAGCCGTTGCGGTAGCGCGGGACGAACTGCCAGTTGCTGTACCACTGTCCGCCGGGGCCCTGGTGGACGCAGTGCCCGGCGGTCATGACCAGCCGACGCTTGCCGCTGGCGACGGTGCTGGCCGAGCAGGAGGCGGTGCCGCCGGTGGGGGTGGTGAAGTAGACCTTGCCGACGGCCTGCGACTCGTTGAGCATCAGTCCGACGTCACCGCGGCTGCCGAGGCTCGGCGCGACCGGCGCCACCGCACCCGCCGGCCCGTTGGGCTTGGCGTCGGCGATCGTCGATTCGGCACCCTTCGCCGACCTCGCGAAGGTCAGGTCGACCGCCGATGCCATCCGCTCCTCGGTCCAGAAGTCGGTGACCTCCTTCGCGATCTTGGCGTTGGTGATCGCCCGGCCGTCGAGGGTGCGGGCGATGGCGCTCGTGTTGCCGTCCGACTTGAACGGCGACGACTCCGCCTGGGCGGCCGGCGCGCCGGTGACGACCAGCGCGAGTGCCAGGCCGGCCATCGCCGACCAGCGCAGTGTGGATTTCAAGAGACCCTCCCTTGTCTTGGTACCCATCTGGGCGCTAGCAGCGTATTGGCAAATTTCCATTGATCACAACGGAGTTTGAATGACTGATCACGGACACTCGCGAAACCTGCCGCTTGAGCTGGGTAGATGTCCACCAGAACCATTGGATCCAACTTCACTAAACGCTTCGACATCATGTGAGCAGGGAGCACCGCCGAGAAGCATAGATTTCACGTCTCATTTATCCCATAGCATCGCGAAATACATCCGAAATACAAGTCATGTGATTTTCCGTGCCCAGCGACGAACATTTGTGGCAGGAATCAGACGGCGTGTTTCAGAACTGACCGGTAGCGGTCAGAAGAGAGCCCGTCGACAACGGAGGGAACGAACGAACCAGGCCGACCCGGTCGGTCTGGTCGATCTAGTTGATCTGGTCGACCGGGCTGTCCGGGGCGACCGGGCCGAGCACGACGGTGCCATCCGGCTCGCCGATCTCGGCGTGGTTCAGCATTGCCCAGGCGATGGCCAGCACGCCCGCCCCGGCCATCGTCACCTGCTGCCACCGGCGGGCCCGGCCCATTCCGTACCACCCGGCGACGACCAGCGCGACGAGCCCGGCCAGCAGGGTCACGAACGCGTCCCCGCCGGAGAGCCCGGCCCGCGAACCCAGCGCCGACCCGCCGGCGGTCTCCACCGCGCCGTACATGACGGCATCAGCGTCCGGACCGGCGATCCAGGGCAGCACCGACCCGAGCACCAGCAGCAGTCCACCGCCGGCCGCCGATCCGGCGGTGAGCAGCCCACGCAGCGTCGATCAGCCGCTGGACCGTGTCGGGGCGGTCGGCTCCGGCGATGGTCTCCAGCCGGACGCCGTACTTGCCGCCGTCAGTGACCTGGACCGTGACGGTGTCGTCGATCGCCACCCTGGACAGGTCCACGGCGGCGGCGTCGCGCTGCGACTTCGCCGTGTACCCGTACCCGAACAGTCCGACGAAGCCGGCGACCCAGAGCGCCAGCCCGGCAACCACAGAGCCGACAATGGTCCGGAGCCGGTCCGCCCACCGGCAGGAGGAGAGTCGGGAAGATGGCGTTGCTGAACCCCACGCGACTGACCGGCCGGCCGGCGGCGGTCACCGTCGGCGACCAGTCGATGTCCGGCGACGACCTGCTCGAAGCCGCGACCGCCGTCGCCAGGCAGATCGCTGGCGCCGACACCGTCGCGGTCGACGCCACCGCCAGCCTCGACACGGTCGTCGCGCTCACCGGTTGCCTGCTGGCCGGCACCACGCTGGTCCCCGTACCGCCGGACGCCGGCCCGGTCGAACGCGGTCACATCCTGCGCGACTCCGGCGCTCAACTGCTGCTTGGCCCCAACCCGACGAGGCCGGTCGGGAGCGGCTCCGACCAGGGCGGCTCCGACCAGGGCGGGCCCGGCCAGCGCCGGACCGTCGGGTCCGACGCCCCCGCGCTGATCCTCTACACCAGCGGCACCACCGGCGCACCGAAAGGTGTACCGGTGACCAGCGCCAACATCGCCGCCGACCTCGACGCCCTCGCCGAGGCCTGGGCGTGGACGCCGGACGACACCCTGGTCCACGGCCTGCCGCTGTTCCACGTACACGGTCTGGTGCTCGGCGTCATCGGCGCGCTACGCGTCGGCTGCCGGCTGGTGCACACCGGCCGGCCCACCCCTGGGGCGTACGCCGCCGCCGGTGGCACGCTGTACTTCGGCGTACCGACGATCTGGTCCCGAATCTGCGACGACCGACCCTCCGCCCGGGCGTTACGCGCCGCCCGGCTCCTCGTCTCCGGTTCGGCGGCCCTGCCCGCCCCGGTTTTCCGCACGCTCACCGAGCTCACCGGGCAGGCACCGGTCGAACGGTACGGAATGACCGAAACCTTGATCACGGTCAGCAGCCGCGCCGACGGCGAGCGGCGACCCGGCTGGGTCGGTGCGCCGCTCGCCGGCGTACACACCCGGCTGGCCAGTGAGGACGGCGAGCAGTTGCCGGCGGACGGCGAGACCATCGGCGAACTGCAGGTTCGCGGCCCGATGGTGTTCGACGGTTACCTCGGCGCCGCCGGGCGCGGCGACTTCACCCCGGACGGCTGGTTCCGCACCGGCGACGTAGCGGCGATCGACCAGGCCGGCTGGCACCGAATCGTCGGCCGCGCCTCGACCGATCTGATCAAGAGCGGTGGTTACCGGATCGGTGCCGGCGAGGTGGAGAACGTGCTGCTGACCCATCCGGCAGTACGCGAGGCGGCGGTCATCGGCGCACCCGACGCAGACCTCGGGCAACGGGTCGTCGCGTACGTGGTGGCCGAGGGCGTGTCCCCGCAGTCGCTGATCGACTTCGTGGCCACCGAACTCTCCACCCACAAGCGCCCACGTGAAGTGCGCATCGTGGACGACCTGCCACGCAACGCGATGGGTAAGGTGCAGAAGAAGCTACTGCACGACGACCGCCGGTGACATCCCACCACTACCGACAGTCACCACATCGACATCAGCCGAACGGCTGATGTCAGGCGTTCGAGATCGATGCCATAAGTTTTCTTTACCTGCGGCTCAAGAAATCATCATTTCTGGCGCTGAAGTTGATTCTTGATTGAACCGCTCCCTAACGTGTGCGTATGGCCCGGGGCGACTAGTCATCCGCTCCCGGTGAACCCCCGCCGGCACCGTCGTGCCCGAGCCTAATACAGACATCCCAGTACGGTGAGCATTCGGAAGGTGTGCACATGGGACAACCGGCTCACAGAAGCGCCGCCAGACCCGCGAAGGGCGGACGGGCGCGCCGCGCCGTCATCGCGGTCGCGACCCTGTCCGCCTTCGGGGTCCTGATCGCCGTCAGCCAGATCTCCAGTGCTGGGACGGATCGCAAGGCCAGCGAGCAGGTCAACGGACTCGATGTGCTCGGGACCGGCTGCGACGACAGCTCATTGGAGCTACACGACGGCTTCCAGGTGGGCAGCCGCTGCGTCTCGACAGCGTTCGGAGAGGTCGGTGCGGCAGAGCAGAACCCGACGCTGCTGATCACCGAGTCGCCGGAATCGGTCGGCGTCGGCGAACCGTTCCAACTGCGGGTCAGCACCCGCAATCTGGTCCGGGACCGCTTCCTCCCGGCGGCTCAGGGCGGGTACTACGTGGAGTCCGCGCTGCTGACCGGAGACGGACTGACCCGCGGTCACTTCCACACCGCCTGCCGGATGCTGACCAGCACCACCGAGGCGCTCGACCCGGAGCCGGTGCCGGCCTTCTTCGTCGCGACTGAGGACGGTGGCGGCGGTGCTGAGCCGGATGTCGTCACTATCCAGGTGCCCGGGCTGCCCCAGGAGGGGATCGCCCAGTGCGCATCGTGGGCCGGCGACGGATCGCACCGGATCCCGATGATGCAGCGGGCCAACCAGACCCCGGCGATCGACGCCGTCCGTATCGAGGTGCGAGCCGGCGGAGCGGAGGAACCGCCCGCCGAGGAACCGCCCGCCGAGGAACCGCCCGCCGAGGAACCGCCCGCCGAGGAACCGCCCGCCGAGGAACCGCCCGCCGACGAACCGCCCGCCGACGAACCGCCCGCCGACGAACCGCCGGCCGAGGAACCGCCCGTTGAGGAGACACCGGCACCGGCCAGCCCTGAGGCGGAGGTCACCGACGATCCGGCACCGCCGACGCAGGAAGCCAAGCCCACGCCGGAGCCGACCGAGACCGCTGCCGGAGAGGAGAAGGAAGCCGAGCCGACCGCACAGCCGAGTGCGGACCCGAGCCCGACTGCCGCTGCCGGTGGAATCAATGCCCCAGCCGTGGACAACCTTGCAAACGAAGCAGATGCTGACGAGTCGGCCAGTCCGCTGGCACTGACCGGCGCGAACACCATGAACTTCCTGGTCGTCGGCCTAGTGCTGATCGTCGGCGGAGTGATCCTTGTCCACCTGACCCAACGTCGCCGCTACCCGAACCGGAAGCGCTGACCTCAACCACCTCCGTCCCGCACATTTGTCCCCACCTCACCCAACCACGTGTTGGACACACCTGTCCCGCCTCAGATCGTCGTCGGGCCGCACGGCTCAGGCGCTGAGCTGGACCATCAACTGGTAGTCGTCGATCAGCCCGGTCAGTACGCTCGCCCCTGCCTGGGTCGACCACCTGCCAGACCACGGACACGACGTGGTTCCTCTGGCCCACCCGCCGGCAGGCCTGATGGCGTTGGACTGCCCGCGACTCGGCGCACAGCCCGCAGAGCCCAAGCCGGCCGCGCTGGTGTTCGCCACGCGGGACGGCAGCCCACTCCGGCGGTCAAACTTTCGTCGACAGGTCTGGCGTCCGGCGCTGGTCCGGGCTGGCTTACTCGGCAAGGTAGCCGAAGTGTCGCCGGACAAGTGGCACGCCAAGTGGACCGACGCGACCGGCGTCGAGTGGTTGCCGAGTTCGCGACCGAGCGGGAAGCCGTCGACCAGGTCGCGCTCAAGGCCGCTGGCGGGCTCCGCTTGCACGACCTGAGGAACTCGTACGCCACGTGGCTCATCAGCGACGGGGGTACGGGACGTGTTCGGCGACTTCTGCTGACGATTCGCTGATTCTGGTTCCTGGTCCGACTGGCCAGCGCGACAAGGGTCGATGCACTGGCGCGCCGACCAGCCATAATGTGGGTGGAGCCAAGGGGACTCGAACCCCTAACCCCTGCCTTGCAAAGGCAGTGCTCTGCCAGTTGAGCTATGGCCCCGAGTGGTCCCCGCCGCAGCGGTGACGACTGCGGTCCGGGGACAGAAGTTGGATCAGCGGAGATCAGGAGCGGTGGTCGCCTCGTGCCAGAGGGCACGCTCGTCGCTGGTCTCCTTGACCTTCTTGGCGATCAGCGCGGCTACGCCGATGACGCCGGCGATGATGAGGATCTTCTTGACCATGGGGCGTGTCCCCTTACGCTCGACTGTCGTGGAGTGGGGCTAGCTGGAATCGAACCAGCGACCTCAGAGTTATCAGCTCTGCGCTCTAACCGACTGAGCTATAGCCCCGTACGCGACGAGCAAGGTTACCGCACCTGTGTCCTACACCCCAACTCGGGGCGAAAGCCACCGGCAGCCGGCGAACGGAGCGCCGGACCATGGGGAGACTACCGGATCGCGGACGGCCGGGGCCAATGGGTATCGACCCGCCCGGCCGTCCTCCGCTTCCCTGAGCGGGCCGGATCAGTCCCGCTCGGCCAGGGTCAGTTCGATCCCGCCGACCAGGTCGGCGCAGACGTTGTAGATGAACGCGCCGAGCGTCGCCAGCGCGGTGTAGAGCACCACGTTGATCAGCCCGAACAGCGCCGCCGTGCCGATCACGCCCTGAGCGGTGATCCGCAGGCTCGGACCGTCCCCGGTGCCGGTACCGATCAGGTCACCGAGGCTGGCGTTGACGCTCTGGAACACGCCCATCGCGTCAAGCGCCAGGTAGAGCACCGAGGTCGCGACGATCACCACGATGAACAGCACCAGCGAGACCGCGAACGAGAACTTCATGACGGACCAGGGGTCGATCCGCTTCAGGTTGAGGCGAGCTCGACGCGGACCTCGCGAGGCAGCCGAGCTGACCCCGGGTCGCGCGGTGCGGGCACCGTCAGGGCCGACTCGCGCCGCGCCGACCGCGCCAACACCGGCACCGGCACCGGCACCGGCACCACCGATCGTGCGTACGGTCGGCGAACCCAGGCCGGTCCGCGAGCCGGGAGTGGCCGTACCCACCCGGGCCGTGCCGCCGATGGTGCCGAACTGCCCGGTGGGCCCGAGCCCACCGCCCGGTCGGGTGCCACTTGCCGCGGTGGCGCCGAGCGCTCCACCGGTGAATCCGCTGCCGGAGCTGGCCGGCGGAGCGGATGAAACAGGAGGTGCCGACGTCACAGGAGGTGCCGACCTTCCGGAAGAGGCGGATATGCCGCCGAGCTGAGTGGCGCTGTCGCCGGTGCCTCCGGCGCGGGTCGAACCGTCGACGGAGTCGCCGGTGCCACCGGCTGGGTCGTCGGCGGGTCTGTCGGGCGGGGGAGGCATCCCTGGCGCCCGGGTGAACTTGGGCGACGGCGAATCACCGGGCACGCTGGCCCGGCCGACAGCGGCGCGGCCGGTGGCCGTTGATGTGCCTCCGGCGGCGGATTCCTCGTCGACCGGAGCCGCCGAGGATCCTGTTCCCCCCGACTTCGCCTGGGTCTCCGTCATCAACTAGTCCTGTTCGTCAGGCTCGTCGGCATTGCGAGCAATGGCCACGATGGTCACGCCGTCTGGGAGGTCCATGAGCTTGACCCCCATTGTGTTCCGGTCCCGGGTACGTCGTACAGGCTTCACCGGAGTCCGGATCACGCCACCGTTGCTGGTGATCGCGAAGAGCTCGTCGTCCGGACTGATGACGACCGCGCCGACGAGACCACCGCGGCGCTCGGTGATCTTCGCAGTCAGCACACCCTTGCCTCCCCGGCCCTGCACCGGATACTCCTCGATCGGAGTACGTTTCGCGTACCCGCCGTTGGTGGCGACCAAAACATCCAGGTCCATCCCCTCCCGGACGACCGCCATGGCGAGCAGTTCGTCGGTGTCGGTGAACCGCATCCCGATCACCCCCGATGTAGCCCGCCCCATCGGACGCAGCGCCTCGTCGGTCGCGGTGAACCGGATCGCCTGGGCGTTCTTGGAGACCAGCAGCAGGTCGTCGGCCCCGCCGGCGAGAGCCGCTCCGACCAGTTCGTCGGCGTCCCGCAGGTTGATGCCGATGATCCCACCGGAGCGGTTCGAGTCGAACTCCTCCAGCCGGGTCTTCTTCACCAGGCCGTTGCGGGTCGCCAGCACCAGGTAGGGCGCCACCTGGTAGTTCGGGATCCGGATGACCTGGGCGATGTGTTCGTCCGGCTGGAAGGCCAACAGGTTGGCCACGTGCTGGCCACGGGCGGTACGGGATGCCTCCGGCAACTCGTAGGCCTTCGCCCGGTAGACCCGGCCCTTGTTGGTGAAGAACAGCATCCAGTCATGGGTGGACGCGATGAAGAAGTGGCTGACGATGTCGTCCTGGCGCAGCGTCGCACCGCTGACGCCCTTGCCGCCCCGGCGCTGCGAGCGGTAGAGGTCGACCTTGGTCCGCTTGGCGTACCCGGTGCGGGTGATGGTGACCACCACGTCCTCGCGGGCGATCAGGTCCTCCATCGAGACCTCGCCGTCGAACGGCACGATCTTCGTCCGCCGCTCGTCGCCCCACTTGGCGACAATTTCGCCGAGCTCCTCCGAGACGATCCGCCGCTGCCGCTCGGGCTTGGCCAGAATGTCCTTGAGGTCGGTGATTTCCAGCTCGATCCGGGCGAGCTCGTCGATGATCTTCTGCCGTTCGAGGGCCGCCAGCCGGCGCAGCTGCATGTCCAGGATCGCGGTGGCCTGGATCTCGTCGACGTCGAGCAGCCGCATCAGGCCCTGCCGGGAGTCCTCGACCGTCGGCGACCGCCGGATCAGGGCGATCACCTCGTCGAGCATGTCCAGCGCCTTGACCAGACCGCGCAGGATGTGCGCCCGCTCCTCGGCCTTGCGCAGCCGGTACGCGGTGCGCCGCCGGATCACGTCGATCTGGTGCTCGACGTAGAACCGGATGAACTGCGCCAGGTTCAGCGTGCGCGGCACCCCGTCGACCAGGGCCAGCATGTTGGCGCCGAACGTCTCCTGCAGCTGGGTGTGCTTGTAGAGGTTGTTAAGCACCACCTTGGCGACGGCGTCGCGCTTGAGCACCAGCACCAGCCGCATGCCGGTACGCCCGGAGGACTCGTCGCGGATGTCGGCGATCCCGCCGATCTTGCCCTCCTTGATCAGCTCGGCGACCCGCTCGGCAAGGTTGTCCGGGTTGACCTGGTACGGCAGTTCGGTGACGACCAGCGACGTCCGGCCCTTCTTGTCCTCCTCGACCTCGACCACGGCCCGCATCCGGATCGACCCGCGACCGGTGCGGTAGGCGTCCTGGATCGGGGTGGTGCCGACGATCAGACCGGCGGTCGGGAAGTCCGGGCCCTTGACGATCTCGATCAGCGCCTCGAGCGTGGTCGCCTCGTCGACCTCCGGGTTCTCCAGGCACCACTGCACCGCCGCCGCGATCTCCCGCAGGTTGTGCGGCGGGATCTTGGTGGCCATGCCGACCGCGATGCCCTCGGAGCCGTTGATCAGCAGGTTGGGGATCCGGGCCGGCAGGATCACCGGTTCCTTGGCCCGCCCGTCGTAGTTGTCCTGGAAGTCGACGGTGTCCTCGTCGATGTCCCGCAGCATCTCCATCGCCAGCGGGTCGAGCTTGCACTCTGTGTAGCGCATCGCGGCTGCCGGATCGTTGCCCGGGGAGCCGAAGTTGCCGTTGCCGTCGACCAGCGGGTACCGCAGCGACCAGGGCTGCGCCATCCGGACCAGCGCGTCGTAGATGGCCGAGTCGCCGTGCGGGTGGAACTGACCCATCACGTCGCCGACGACCCGGGAGCACTTGACGTAGCCCCGGTCCGGCCGGTAGCCCGAGTCGAACATGGCGTAGAGGATCTTGCGGTGTACGGGCTTGAGCCCGTCCCGTACGTCCGGCAGCGCCCGCCCGACGATCACGCTCATCGCGTAGTCGAGGTACGAACGCTGCATCTCGACTTCCAGCCCGACCGGCTCGATGCGATCGTGGCGGGCGACCGCAGCCGCGGCGGCTGCCACGGGATCCGGCTCGCTGCCGAAGGACTCGGGAGTATCCGTCACAGTTAACCCTTATCAACCTTTGAAACCGTCGTACCGGTGCTGGACAACGGCTGTGGAAGCTGGCGAAGTTGCTGATGACGCGGCCGGGCCGGCCCCTGTTCGGGGGGTCGCCCGGCCGCGCGGGGCGCTAGATGTCCAGGAAGCGGACGTCCTTGGCGTTGCGCTGGATGAAGGAGCGCCTCGCCTCGACGTCCTCACCCATCAGAACGCTGAACAGCTCGTCGGCGGTTGCTGCGTCGTCCAGAGTCACCTGACGCAGCGTACGCGTCGCCGGGTTCATCGTCGTCTCCCACAGCTCGGGGTAGTTCATCTCTCCCAGGCCCTTGAAGCGCTGGATGTCGTCCGGCTTGGCGTTCGGCTTCTTCTGCTGGCGCAGCACGATCAGTCCGTCGCGTTCCCGGTCGGAGTACGCGTACTGCGCGTCGTCGCCCTTCCGGTTCCACTTGATCTTGTACAGCGGCGGGGCGGCGAGGTAGACGTGGCCCAGCTCGACCAGCGGACGCATGAACCGGAACAGCAGGGTCAGCAGCAGCGTCTGGATGTGCTGGCCGTCCACGTCCGCGTCGGCCATCAACACGATCTTGTGGTAGCGCAGCTTGTCGATGTCGAAGTCGTCGTGGATGCCGGTGCCCAGCGCGGTGATCAGCGCCTGGACCTCGTTGTTCTTCAGCACCCGGTCGATCCGGGCCTTCTCCACGTTGAGGATCTTGCCCCGGATCGGCAGGATCGCCTGGGTACGCGGATCCCGCCCCTGCTTGGCCGAGCCGCCGGCCGAGTCGCCCTCGACGATGAAGACCTCCGACTCGCGCGGGTCGGTGGACTGGCAGTCGGCCAGCTTGCCCGGCATCGACCCGGACTCCAGCAACGACTTGCGCCGGGCCAGCTTGCGGGCCTGCTGGGCGGCGATCCGGGCGCGGGCCGCCTGGGTGGCCTTCGTGATGATCATCTTGCCTTCGGCCGGGTTGCGGTCCAGCCAGTCGACCAGCCACTCGTTGCAGACCCGCTGCACGAAGCTCTTCACCGGGGTGTTGCCCAGCTTGGTCTTGGTCTGGCCCTCGAACTGCGGGTTGGCCAGCTTGACCGAGATGATCGCGGCGAGCCCTTCCCGGATGTCCTCGCCGGAGAGCTTCTCGTCACCCTTGAGTAGCTTCTTGTCCATGGCGTACTTGTTGACCACGCTGGTCAACGCGGACCGGAAGCCCTCCTCGTGCGTGCCGCCCTCGTGGGTGTTGATGGTGTTGGCGAAGGTGTAGACCGACTCGCCGTACGATTCGTTCCACTGCATGGCGATCTCGACCGACATGCCCTCCTCCTCCGCGCCGAACTCGACCACGCTCTTGTGGATCGGGTTCTTCGAGGCGTTGAGATGGCGGACGAAGTCCGAAATACCACCCTTGTAGCAGAAAGTGACCTCGCGGTGCTTTCCGTCGTCATCAGCCACCCGCTCGTCGCGCAGCTGGATGGTCAGCCCACGGTTGAGGAAGGCCATCTCCTGCAACCGGCGGTAGATCGTCTCGAACGCGTACTCGGTGGTCTCGAAGATCGACGGATCCGGCCAAAAGGCGACCGCGGACCCGGTCCGGTTCGTCGCCTCGCCCTTGTCCAGCGGCGTCGGCTTCGAGTTGGCGTACTGCTGCCGCCAGACGTGGCCGTCCTTGTGGATCTCGACCTCCATCTTCACGGAGAGCGCGTTGACCACCGAGACACCGACCCCGTGCAGGCCACCGGAGACCGCGTACGCCTTGCCGTCGAACTTGCCGCCGGCGTGCAGCACGGTCAGGGCGACCTCGACACCCGGCTTCTTCAGCTTTGGATGCAGGTCCACCGGGAAACCGCGGCCGTTGTCGGTGACCCGCACCCCGCCGTCGGCGAGCAGCACCACCTCGATGGTGTCGCAGTGCCCGGCCAGCGCCTCGTCGACCGCGTTGTCCACGACCTCCCAGACCAGGTGGTGCAGGCCGCGCTCACCGGTCGAACCGATGTACATGCCCGGTCGCTTGCGGACCGCCTCGAGGCCCTCCAGCACGGTGATCGACTCGGCGCCGTACTCCTGGTTGTTCTCCGCTGACACCCTCAGCCACTTTCTCGCACACCTGGGCCGCGACGGCACAGGGACGCGGGGTTCGGCGGATCTTCCGACGGCGGACGGACGCGAACCGGCACCATGGCCGACAACCCGCATCTTCCGGGTGGATCGCCGACGGGTGGCGAAACGCGCCGTACGCCGCAGCGGACCCGCGGATCACGAACGGCTGGGCCCCGTACGGTCCGGCGATCACGGCTGCCGGTGGTCACCTCGTCGGTGATCCTGCCAGGCGGGCTCCGGATCGTCGCGCCGCGCGGGTCTCCCTCGTCTCTGTCTCCGATCCTACTGTGCCGAGCCGACATAACCGGGACGCGGCACCCCCGTAAAGCGGCTGAGAGGTTCGTAGCCGGCCGCACCCCACCCACCGCGACCACCCCCACACGCACCAGATCCATCATCGGTCGGCCACGGGGCACCGCACCGACGGTGCGGCGGCCCGCCGGGCCACCTGAAGATGAAACGACTACCCGGATGCCGCTACAGTGCCGCTACCGCACAGGCTCGCACCGGGCAGCAGCATCGCGGATGCGCACCCGACCCGGGCCACCAGCTGGAGAAGGGTGACGCTTGCGATGGGGCTGGACAACGTCGCGGTGCAATGGCCACGGGTCGGCGAGTTCTACGAACCGGTCGCACCGGCCGAGTTCGTCGACTTCGACAAGCTGGCGGAGCAGGCCGACGTCGCGGCGCCGACCGCCGCGCTCGCCGGTTACATCGCGAAGACCGGCAGTGTCCGGGCCACCGCCTACACCGAGCTGGTGGACCTGCTGCTGGGGCTGACCGGAGTGCTGTACGCCACCGAGGCGGCCGCCGAGGACGAGGACCCGGTGATCGACCCGGACGGCTGTGCCTGGATCGCCGGCGGCCTGGAGCGGTTCGTCGACGGCCACGACCGGTACGGCGACACCGTCACCTTCGACACGGTCGGGGCGGTGCTGCGCGACGCCCTCGCCGGGGCCCGGCTCGCCGAACAGCAGCTGCGCTGGCTGGACAGCCGGCTCGACGCGCTCCGCGACGACGCCGGTGACGCGCCGCAGTGGAGCTTCCCCCGGTCGGAGCTGGCGGTGCTGTCCCGCTTCTACCGCCGCTGCGCCGATCGCGGCTTCGCCGTCTACGCCGACGCGGCAGCCTGATCCTGGGCGGCCGGCGTCGGCCAGGGAGCGGACCGGCCGGGTGGGGATCAACCGTACGTGTCCCGCGGGCCACG
Organism: Micromonospora sp. ABR4_055; assembly: GCF_056160425.1. Lineage (NCBI taxonomy): Bacteria > Bacillati > Actinomycetota > Actinomycetes > Micromonosporales > Micromonosporaceae > Micromonospora > Micromonospora sp. ABR4_055. The sequence continues at coordinate 9,966 of NZ_JBSWXD010000001.1, read as the reverse complement.
ACCACGGACCCGCCTCGGTCCCTTCGACCAGGATGGCGCGGCCGGGCCGTGGATATGCAGTTTCGTCACCACGTTGTGCCCGACCTCAGCGGCGATCTGGCGCAGCAAGGAGCGGGCGAGCAGACGTAGCTGGGTCGCCCACGCGGTCGACTCCGCCTCGACCGTCAACTCGCCGTTCTCCAACTTGACCGGGCGGCTGTGCTTGGCCACCTCCGGCCCGACCACCCGTTCCCAGGCGCCGAAGACGGTCGCCTCGGCGGCCGGCCGTTGCCAGCCGCGCGCCTTGACCAGCCGGGCCAGCACGTCGCCGAACAGCTGGGGATCGCGGGGGTCCGGCCCCGGACCCGAGTAGCCGCGCAGTCGTCGGCCGCCCGACCCGGCTCCGCCAGTGTCGCTGCCGCCACCGGTCCGGCGGCGGGGCCGGTTCGCCTCTCGACGGGCGCGGGCCGCGTCCAGCACCGCCCTGGCCAACTGCGGGCCGGTCGACGGCGGGGGCAGGATCGGCGGCTGGTCGGCAGCCTGCGCCGGCTCACCGTGCTGCGGCTCATCCGACATGGCGTACCTCCCCACGGCTGACCTCGAAGCGTGCCCCGCGCAACGCTACCGGGACGTCCTCGGCCACCGCGCAGGTCACCAGCAGTTGGCTGGCCCCGGCGACCAACTCGGCGAGCCGTTCCCGGCGGCCGCTGTCCAGTTCGGCGAACACGTCGTCGAGGACCAGGACCGGCTCGATGCCTTCCGCGCGGAGCAGGTCGTACGCGGCCAGCCGCAGCGCCAGCGCGCAGGACCAGGATTCGCCGTGGCTGGCGTACCCCTTCACCGGCAGGCTGCCGATCGTCAGATGCAGGTCGTCGCGGTGCGGGCCGACCAGGGTGACGCCACGGTCGACCTCGCTGCGGCGGGCCTCGCCCAGCGCGGCCAGCAGCGCTGACTCAAGCGCGGACCGGTCCGCCGCCGACGGCACGGTCCCGGCATCCGGCAGATCGATCGACGGCCGGTAGCTGATGCCGGCCGCCGCGCTGGTGGCCGCCACCGCGTCATACGCCTTGGCCACGTGCGGGGCCAGTGCGGTGACCAGCTCCAACCGGCCGGCGAGCAGCTCGGCTCCGTGCCGGGCCAGATGGGCGTCCCAGACGTCCAGCGTGCTCAGGTCACCGCCCCGGCCACCACCGGTCTTGCGGGCGAGGTACGCGCTGCGCAGCAACGCGTTGCGCTGCTTGACCACCCGGTCGTAGTCGGCCCGCACGCCGGCGAACCGGGGCAGCCTGGTGACCAGCAGCTCGTCCAGGTAGCGGCGGCGTTCGGCCGGGTCGCCCCGGACGATCTCCAGATCCTCGGGGGCGAACAGCACCAGCCGCAGCGCACCGATCACCTCCCGCGCCCGGCGGGTCGGCGACCGACCCAGCCTGGCCCGGTTGGCCCGCCCCGGCACGATCTCCAGTTCGACCAACAGCTCCCGTTGGTCGTGCACGACCAGGCCGCGGATGATCGCCGAATCGGCGCCGACCCGGACCAGCGGCGCGTCGGTGGCGACCCGGTGACTACCCAGCGTCGCCAGGTAGCCGAGCGCCTCGACGAGGTTGGTCTTGCCGACCCCGTTCGGCCCGACCAGCACGCTGCCACCCGGTTCGAAGGTGAGCTCGACCCGCTGGTACGAGCGGAAGTCGATCAGTTCGAGACGGCGGACGTACACGGAGGTCAGGGGCTGGACTGCACGGCGTGCCCGCCGAACTGGTTGCGCAGGGCGGCGACCGCCTTCATCGCCGGGGAGTCGTCCTGCCGCGAGGTGAACCGGGCGAACAGTGAGGCCGCGATCACGTTCATCGGCACCCCGAGCCGGATCGCCTCGTCGACCGTCCAGCGCCCTTCGCCGGTGTCCTCGGCGTACCCGCGCAGCGCCGCCAGCTGCGGGTCCTCGTCGAGCGCGGCGTCCAGCAGATCCAGCAGCCAGGACCGGACCACCGTGCCGTCGCGCCAGGACTTGATCACTCCGGGGACGTCGGTGATCAGCTCGCTCTGCAGCATCAGCTCGTAGCCCTCGGCGTAGGCGTGCATCAACGCGTACTCCACGCCGTTGTGCACCATCTTCGCGTAGTGTCCGGCACCGACCGGGCCGGCGTGCACGAAGCCGTGCTCCGCCGGCGGCTTGAGCGCCTCGAAGATCGGCATCATCCGCTGTACGTGCTCGGCGTCGCCGCCGACCATCAGCCCGTACCCCGCCTGCCGGCCCCACACCCCGCCGGACACCCCGACGTCGAGGTAGCCGACGCCGTGCTCGGCCAGCCGGGCCGCACGCGGCCCGTCGTCGCTGAACCGGGAGTTGCCGCCGTCGATCACCAGATCCCCGGGGGAGAGCAGGCCGCACAGCTCATCGACGACCGACGACGTCACCTGGGCCGGGACCATCATCCAGACGGCCCGCGGAGCGGCGAGCCGGTCGACCAGCTCGGCGAGGCTGGCCACGTCGCTGACCGCCGGGTCCCGGTCATAGCCGTACGCCTGGTGACCGGCGTCACGTAGCCGGTCCCGCATGTTGCCGCCCATCCGGCCCAGACCGATGATGCCCAACTGCACGGTGTGCCCCCTTCGTCGCTGCCCGATCGTCGCCCACCGGGCGACCCGGTACTACCGGGTTACCCGGATCGGCATGATCAGATAGCGGTAGCCGGGGATGATCTGATCGTCCTCGCCGGCCGGCGAGATCACCGCCGGCTTGAACGCGTCGACGAAGGTGAACACCGCCGTGGCGGAGCCGAGGTTCTGCAGACCGTCGATCAGGTACTGCGGGTTGAACCCGATGGTCAGCGGCTCGCCGGTGAACGCGGCCTCCATCGCCTCGCTGGCCCGCGCCTCCTCGGTGTTGCCGGCCTCCACCACGAGCCCGTCCGCGCTGAAACTGAGCAGTACCGGGGTGGTGCGTTCGGCTACCAGGGCGACCCGGCGTACCACCTCGACGAGAGTGCTCACACCCACCCGGGCCTCGGCGTTGTGGCTGCTCGGGAAGAGCGACCGGACCGGCGGATAGTTGGCACCGTCCAGCAGCCGGCTGGTGGTCCGGCGGGTGCCGCCGGCGAATCCGATCATGCCTTCCCCGGCCCCACCGTGCGCCAACGCGATGGTGACCTCGCCGCCGATCGGACCGAGCGTCTTGGCCGTGTCGGCCAGGGTACGGGCGGGCACCAGTGCGTGCAGGCTGATCTCCGGATCGTCCGGCTGCCAGTCAATCTCCCGGATGGCCAGCCGGTACCGGTCGGTGGCGAGCATGGCGAGCCGGCTGCCCTCCAGCTCGACCCGGACCCCGGTCATCATCGGCAGCGTCTCGTCGCGGCCAGCGGCCACCGCGACCTGGGCGACCGCGGCGGCGAACGTCGGGGCGTCGACCCGACCGGCGCTGGCCGGCATCTCGGGCAGGGTCGGATAGTCCTCCACCGGCATGGTCGGCAGGGTGAACCGGGCGCTGCCGCAGACCAGCTCCAGATGCGCACCGACCGCCGCGATGTCGACCGGCTTGGCCGGGAGCGACTTGGTGATCTCGGCGAGCAGCCGACCGGAGACCAGGGCCGAGCCGTCGGCATCGCCCTGCACGTCGACGGTCACCTGGCTGGAAACCTCGTAGTCGAACCCCGAGACCTGCAGGGAACCGTCGGTGACCCGGAGCATCGCGCCGGCCAGCACCGGCACCGACGGCCGGTTCGGCAGGCTCTTGGCCGTCCAGGCCACCGCGTCGGCGAGCGCATCGCGCTCCACCCGGAACTTCATCCCATGCCTCCGCACTTCATGCCGTGCCTCCGCGTCGACTCGATCGAACGATCTTCGGTGGTGCCGGACCCGAGGCGGTCCCTGGGCGGCTCGACCGTCATCGGTCGACGGACCTCACCGAACGATAGGCCAGAGCGCCGGGCCCGTGCGTCCGGCCCCGGACTTCTGCCGGTCGACCGGACCGGCAGGTGCGGCAGGTCGGCTGCATCCACACCTATCCCCAACGCCGGTGATTGGTTTTTGTTGTCTAGAAGATAAATCTCATCGTCTTCATCGGGGCTGTGCACTCTGTGGACATCTCGCGTTTACGCAGGTCAGATGGGTTCGATGGCAGTGGATTACCTGTGGAGAGGGCTGGGTACAACCGGGTTCGTTATCCACAGGCTGCCCCGCTGCCCACAGCCGTGCCGAGTTATCCACCGGTTGTCCACCGGTTATCCCGAGGGTTCGTCCCCAGCTGTGGACAAGCTGCCGGCGCCATGCCGGTCCGTCGTCCCCAGAACCTTCAACAGGATCCCCACAGGCGGTGGCTGGCCTGTGGACAAGTTGTGACTGATAGTGATTATCCACAGCGGTTTCCCCAAGAGTTGTCCACAGCCTGTGGACAACTGGGCGGGCGGGATGCAGCTGTCATCCACCATCCGGCGGCGGCCGCGGTGGAAAACCTGTGGATGAACCTGTGCGTGATCCGCCGGATCAACCGGCGGGCGGGCCCGGTGGCGGGGCGGCGGGGCGTCAGGCGATCTGCTTGATCCGGTTGGTCAGCTCGGCGATCTGGTTGTAGAGGGACCTGCGTTCCGCCATCTGCTGCCGGATCTTGCGGTCGGCGTGCATCACCGTGGTGTGGTCCCGGCCACCGAATGCCTGTCCGATCCGGGGCAGCGACAGGTCGGTCAGCTCGCGACACAGGTACATGGCGACCTGGCGGGCGTTGACCAGCACTCGGGAACGCGAGTGACCGCGCAGGTCCTCCAGGCTGACCCCGAAGTAGTCGGCAGTGGCGACCATGATCTGGTCGGCGGTGATCTCCGGGCCGGCGCCGTCCGGGATGAAATCCCGCAGGACCTCCTCGGCCAGGCTCAGCTCGACCGGCGACCGGGTGAGACTGGCGAACGCGGTGACCCGGATCAACGCGCCCTCCAGCTCCCGGATCGAGTTGGCGATCCGGGAGGCGATGAACTCCAGCACGTCCGGGGGCGCGTACAGGCGCTCCTGAGCCGCCTTCTTCTGCAGGATGGCGATCCGGGTCTCCAGGTCGGGCGGCTGGATGTCGGCGAGCAACCCCCACTCGAAGCGGGTCCGCAGCCGGTCCTCGAGGGTGGCCAGCTGCTTGGGTGACCGGTCCGAGGTGATCACGATCTGCTTGTTCGCGTTGTGCAGTGTGTTGAAGGTGTGGAAGAACTCCTCCTGGGTCCGCTCCCGGTTCTCCAGGAACTGGATGTCGTCGATCAGGAGGATGTCGACGTCACGGTAGCGGCGCTGGAAGGCGCTGGTCTTGTCGTCACGCAGCGAGTTGATGAAGTCGTTGGTGAACTCCTCGGTCGACACGTACCGCACCGACCGGGCGTGTCCGAGGGTGGTGGCGTAGTGACCGATGGCGTGCAGCAGGTGGGTCTTGCCCAAGCCGGAGCTGCCGTAGATGAACAGTGGGTTGTACGCCTTCGCCGGTGACTCGGCCACCGCCACCGACGCGGCGTGCGCGAACCGGTTCGAGGAGCCGATGACGAACGTCTCGAACATGTACTTCGGGTTGAGCCGGTTTCCGCCGGTGTCCACCCCCGGTCCGGTCAGCCGGCGGTCGTCCCGGCCGGTGCCGCGGTGGTCCAATCCGCCTCGCCCCGGTCCGCTGTCGGGCGGGCTGGTCGGCAGGCCGTCGCCGACGCCGCCGTACCGTTGGTCCGGCGGGCGGTAGTCCGTCGGCGGGCGGGCCACGCGGTGCTGCGCCGGCGGTTCGAGGTCGTGGTCGAGCCGTTGCGGACCCGGCGCTCCGGCGGTGTAGTCGTCGTCGAACAGCGAGCCCTGGTCGCCGGTCCGGGCCGCCGGCACCACCGGCAGCCGGCTGGTCGCGCCATCCAGTGCATCGGATACGCCGACACGGTGCTCCGGCGGATGGGGTCCGTCCGGCGAGTCAGGCCGGCCGCTGATCGGCTCCGGCACCTCGGGCCCGGCGATGCCCTCGCGGTCCCAGTGGTGGTTGTCGGTGTCGCGGTGGTCCGGTCCGGGCGGAGGCGGGCCCAGCCGTGGGTCGGGCTCGTCCGGGTGGTGCAGCCGGGTCTCGACGGTCGCGGTGCCGTACACCGTGCCGACCGGTCGACCCTGGCCGTCCTCCGGCGGACGGACGGTGACCGCCACCTGGATCGGCCTACCGAGCCGCCGCGACAGTGCCTCGGTGATCGCCGGACGCAGTCGCGATTCGATGACGTCGCGGGTGAACGCGTCGGGTACGGACAACAGCGCGGTGTCCTCGACGATGGCGCGCAGCCGGGTCAGCCGCAGATAGGCCCGCTGCTGGGCGGAGACGATCTCGTCCGCCAGCTCGTCCGTGGTCGCCAACCAGACCGCGCCGAGGTCTATCGTCTCGGCCACCGTAGCGCCACCCCCATCGCATCCGAGTACCCGGCCGCCGGCACTGTCTCCATGTCGGCCGCCGGTCGGGATCGGTCCCGCTCTCGAACAGGTACGACGAGCCATGCTGCGGGCCGCTGAACTGACCGTCATCCACAAGTTATCCACAACCTGTGTGTACTGCTGACCGCGGCTCCCCGTCGTCCGCCGAACCTGCCCCTGCCGGCTCGGCGCCCGGTGTCGATCACCGTCGCGGGCGACCGGCCCGGCTGCCTGGTTCGTACCGATGAAGCGGTGCCAGGTGCTGCCTGATGCTTGACCGGCAATCGGGCACGCTAACAGCGTTGTCCACAACCGTTCAACCGGCGGTCGCCGGTCCCCGTTGTCGGTTCCGGTGAAAACCGTGTAGCGGCACTGGCCGCGTCGCTCCACGGCCGGGTCACCGGCGGTGGGCGAGCCGTCGGCGCTGGTCCGCTCTGATAAACTAGCTAGGCGCGTTGTGCCTGCACGACGCACGGGCGCAGATCGTGCACCACCCGGATCTGCGCCATCCTGATCTGCACCACGCTGATCTGCACCACCGGCCTGGCCAACGGCCGGGTTTGACCAACTGCCGGCCTGACCGCCAGCCGGTCTGATTCATCTGACTCCGGGCCGAAGGCCGGGAGCCGCACCTGACGGAGAGTCTGACGTGAGCAAGCGCACCTTCCAGCCGAACAACCGCCGGCGCGCCAAGACCCACGGCTTCCGGCTGCGGATGCGTACGCGTGCCGGCCGTGCCATCCTCTCCACCCGCCGCGCCAAGGGCCGCGCCCGCCTGTCCGCCTGATGGCCTTCGCGGGCGTCGTGGAGATCTAACCGCCATGCTGGCCGCCGCTGAGCGCGTACGCAATCGTGCCGACTTCACCGAGGTCGTACGCATGGGTCGGCGGGCTGGCCGTGGCTCGCTCGTCGTGCACCTGTTGCTGTCGTCGCCCGGGCCGGGTGGCCGGTCGGACGCAACCGACAGCACTGGGGCCCGGGCCGGCTTCATCGTCTCCAAGGCGGTCGGCAACGCGGTGAACCGCAACCGGGTGCGTCGTCGGCTCCGACACCTGGCCCGGTCCCGGCTGGCAGCGTTGCCGGGCGGTACCCTGCTGGTCGTCCGAGCCCTTCCGCCGGCCGCCGGGGCATCGTCGGCGGGGCTCGCCGCCGACCTTGACGCCGCGCTGTCCACCGCTGTCCGCGCCGCCGAGCGACGCTCCCAGGGCACCGCCGGTGATCGCCCGTCCGGCGCGCCGCGCACCGGACCCCGGACCCGGGCCAGAGCGGGGGACGCCCGATGACCGCTCCCGACGACCTACCTCCCCCCGCGACACCGGGTGGCCGCCTGCTGACAGGTGCGATCGTCGCGTACCGTCGTTGGATAAGCCCGGCTCTGCCGGCCCGCTGTCGGTTCCACCCGTCGTGCAGCGCGTACGCCCAGGAGGCGATCGCCCGGCGCGGAGCACCTCGGGGGGTGCTGTTGGCGGGTTGGCGCCTGCTGCGCTGTCATCCCTTCCACCCCGGTGGATATGACCCGGTACCGATGCCGGGCGGCCGCCGTGCCGATGCGACTGGAGCCCCGAATTGAGTCTCGACTGGATCTACTGGGCCATCTCGTGGATCCTGCTGTTCTGGCACTCGGCCTGGGACCGGATCGGTGTTCCGTCGACCGAGGTGCTCGGTACCAACTGGTCGTGGATCCTGGCCATCATCTTCCTGGTGGTCACGGTCCGGGTGATCCTCTTCCCGGTCTTCGTCAAGCAGATCAAGTCACAGCGGGCCATGCAGGCGCTGCAGCCGAAGGTCAAGGAGCTGCAGGAGAAGCACAAGGGTGACCGGGAGACGCTCCAGAAGGAAATGATGGAGCTGTACCGGAAGGAGAAGGCCAACCCGCTGATGGGTTGCCTTCCGATGTTCCTGCAGATCCCGGTCTTCCTCGGCCTGTTCCACATCCTGCGCCGGCTCAACCCGGAGCAGACCCGCAACGTCGACCTGTACGGCTGGACCGCGGACCAGTTCTACGAGGCCTCTCGGGCCAGTCTGTTCACCGCGCCGATCGCCGGGCGGTTCGGTTCGACGGCCGACGAGCTGGCGGCGATGGGCGCCAGCGGCACCACGGTCAAGGTGATCGCCGGGATCTTGGTGATCGTCATGATCGTGACGACCTACCTGACCAGCCGACAGATGATCCTCAAGACCGGCTGGGCGGAGGACCCGCAGCAGAAGATGATCCAGCGGCTGATGCTCTACGGCATCCCGGCCTCGCTGCTCATCTCCGGCGCGATCTTCCCGATCGGCGTCATCATCTACTGGGTGGTGAACAACCTGGTCACCCTCGGCCAGCAGCAGTGGGTGCTGCGCAAGTTCCCGCCGCCGCCGATGCCGGCCGGCAAGGGGAAGCCCGCTACGAAGTCGACCTCGACCTCGACGTCGAAATCGACCGGACGGCCGGCGGCGAAGTCCGGTGCCGGCCAGCCACGCAAGCCCGGCACGACCGACGCCAAGCCCAAGTCGGCCGGTGTGTTCGCCCGACGCGGCAACGGTGCCGAGGCCGCCGCCACGGAGCCGGCCCCGGTCCGCGAGGGTCTCAAGCCCAAGCCTGGTGCCAAGCCGGTCAACCCGAAGAAGCGGCGGCCGGCGAAGCGTCCGGGTTGACCGGGCAGGCGTCCCGACGGACGGCTGCTGCTGGCGGGCGTCCCGGGCGCTGGCGGACGTCCCGCACAGCCGCAACGTAGACCTCCCCGAGGGCACGGCGCCCGTCCGCCGGTCCTCGGTAACCAGCGGACCGACCGGTTCCGCCGAGCGAGTACGGAGATGACACCGTGACCGATACCAGCCTGCCCAGTGCCGACCCGTCTGTCGACGAGGAGGTTGTCCCAGCCCGGGCCGCCGACAGCGCCGACGACCGTACCGGTGACGCCGACGACGCGGGCACCGACGAGGCTGACGAGGACGCGGCCGGCAAGGACGCGTCAGCGCCCGCTTCCGCCGCCACCGACAACGACCTGTTCCAGCAGAGCGAGATCGCCGCCGACTACGTCGAGGGACTGCTGGACATCCTCGACTACGACGGCGACATCGACGAGCTGGTCTCCGGCGGCCGTCCCGTGGTGGAGGTGGTCGGCGGGCAGCTGAGTGCCCTGGTCGGGCAGCGGGGTGCGACCCTGGAGGCGCTCCAGGAGCTGACCAGACTCGCGGTCTTCCGGCAGACCGGATCGCCGAGCCGGCTGCTGTTGGACGTCGGCGGCTACCGGAACAACCGGCGCAAGGAGTTGGCCGCTGTGGCGAAGAACGCGGTGGAGAAGGTCAAGGAGTACGGCGAGCCGGTGCGGCTGGAACCGATGTCCGCCTTCGAGCGCAAGTGCGTACACGACGTGGTGAACGCGCTCGACGGCGTGCTGAGCGAATCCGAGGGTGTCGAGCCGACCCGGCGCATCGTCGTCCGTCCGGCCGACTGAGCGCCATGACTGATCTGCCCGAGCAGACTGATCGGGCGGCCACCGGAACCGAACGGGACACCTCCCCGCATGTTTCTGTCTGGGCAGGCACCCCGGGGGCCCCCCCCCACTCCCCCCGCTAAGAAGTCCGTTTCCGGAAGCCGCTGCGCGCAGTTCCGTG